>JBDRIL010000046.1:0-22789 GCA_043815885.1 archaeon
ATATACCCGCTCATCGTCTCAAACAAAAATAAGGTAAGTATTGATTTCTTCCATTTAATCAGGCAGGGAAGGGCAAAAAATTTGCCTAAAACAAAATTCCATTTTTCAAGTGTTTACAATCAAAAGTGCCGTGGAATCAGAGGGGTCCACCTCAGCACATCAGGGGATGCATATATTTGCTGCAATTCACCCATTGCGCCAACAACAAACAATTCAGTTTTCAAGCTAGGCAATGTCAAAAGAGATTCGCTTTCAATCATATTTGATAACTACAAGAAAAGCAAGCTTATAAGATTTCTGAGTGATTACGGCCCTTACAGCCTGGTGGAAGGAATGCATAAAAAAAAGAAAAAAAGTTTCTGCAAAAATAAAAGTTATTCACAGATTTGTGATTACTGCATTGAAAAATTAGGTAAACACGAAAAAAGGGGCGTGGATAAATTTCTTACTAAATTTTATTCAGATTAAACTCCATGAGTTTTTCTTTTTTTAGCCCTCCTATAAATTCTTTTAAATCCTTTTTAGCTTTTTCTTCTGTTATGCCGTATTTTCCGACAATCTTTTTTACGATATTTTTGAGGGATTTTTTTCTCTCAAGGTTTTTCCAGATAAATGCCCCAGTCTTATTTAACTTATAAAAAGACAATCTGGCGTTTGAGAAAATTAATATTTCACTGCCAATCTCAGTCCATTCCAAGTCTCCCTTCCTCATAAAAACCAACAAAAAGAATCCAGGGAAAAATTTATAACCCTTTCTTGATTTTACTCCAAAATGCCTTGCTACGAGAGAAACGCATTTCATAGCAGTCTATTTTTTTTACGATCTCTGCTGCTGTATTAAAAATTTTTTTGCGGACGTTACCGGTCTCCACCCAGAGCAGTGATGGCAGCCGCAGGTTATACAGTAGCCTAACGAGCGCTTCCTCTTTTTTTAGTTTTATGAAATCATTTTTTTTGGCTTTTCTAATGAAAAAAACATTCCTTACAACAGTCCGGCAATTCCTTGATTTTACTCTTCCCACTCCCTTTTGAAAAGTGAAGCCGTAAACCACTGGCTTGTCTTTTTTGTCCATTATCACGTTTATGTCATCATGGAGGGCATATCTTGGAAAAAAATTTGCTATAGTTGTCTTGCCTTGGTGTGCTCTTCCAGCAAAAACAAATCCTTTTCCTTTATAGGACAAAGCAGACGAGTGAACAAGCAGAGCTTTTCTATCCAACAGAAACAGCGAATAACAGAGCCAAATAACTTGTTGGAGGGCACCCAAAAAAAATTTTTTTGGCGCCTTTATGGTTATTGACGCCTTTTTTTCTTTTAAGTCTATTTCCCCCCAACCATATTTGAAACGCGAATTCTTCTTATTAATAAAAATTTTTTTAGAATTTTTTTTTCCGCAATCCAATCGCATTGCAAGTTTCTTCTTTAATATTTTTTTGCATTGTTTTTTTTCAGTGAGATTCGCAGTAATTATGAAATCAGCTGTTTTATAAGACCCGACAATTTTGTAATGTTTTTTTAATTTTTTAAGTGTTTCTTCTGAATTACTTTTTATTAATGCAACTGTTCCAGCAACGCTAATTTTCAAGCCAAGGTTTTTATTCGTGTTTTTCACTTTATCAATTCCTTTAAATTCCGCTTTTCATTATGGCTTAAAACGTTTTTGGGATAGTGAAGCCACTATTTCTTGTTTATCGTATATTCCTTTATGGGAATAATAATAAAAGTCGGGAAAAACAAGCGGAAATTTTTTTATTAAATGCATTATCTCCTTTTTTGTTTTTTGATTGCATTCATTCAACATCGTGTCGTTGTTAGCGTAATGAATGAATTTCCCTGAAAAACGCAGCAAGTGCTTGAATTCAAAATAAAGTGCTGATAATGGAACAGGGCTCAGTAAAGAAAGATGAACTGACACTCTTTCTTTGAAAAAATATTTGTATGCATTCATATAAAAAACACTTTTTTTAAGGTCTTCAACTGATTCAAATGGAAACCCCCATATAAAGCTAATGAATGTTAATTTGAATTGGTCTGCGGATTTTTTTATTACCTTGTCAGCCAACGCAAAGTTAAAAGGCTTGTTTATTCTTCTAAGGATTTTATCTGAAGCGGACTCAACGCCATACAGCACTGTAATAAACCCGCTTCCAATTAATTTTTTCATTAGCTTAGAATCCATGCAGTTTAAATTAGCCGAAAAACCACAGTCAACATCTAGTTTTTCTTTTTTGATTTTTTCACAAATGGAAAGAACTCTTTTCCTGTCAAACAAAAAATTGTCATCATTAAACCTGATGCATTTCTTTGACTTTGAGGCAATCAACTTGATTTCTTCAATTACGTTGTCCGGGCTTCTCGCAGTGATTTGGTGGCTCCAAAAAGCACAATTATTGCAAAAAGTACAATTAAACCTGCATCCCCTCGAGGTCATTAAACTATTGAAATTGTATTTTTTTAGTTTTATTTTGTGGCATGCCGGAAAGGGCAGTTCATCCAAATCAACGATTCTTTTCCTGGGCCCAGTAAAAGCAACATTCCCCTTGTCTTTAAAAAAAATTCCTTTCACATAACGCAAATCTTTTTCTTTCTGCAGTGAATCCAACAAATCAACTATTGTTAGTTCCCCTTCGCCTCTGGCAATTATGTCTGCTTCATTGAAGTTTTTCAACAGGTTTTCTTCAACCCCCGCCACTCCAGGCCCTCCTAAAATAATTTTTTTCTCAGGAAACTTGGCCTTCAATTCCCTTAAGCATAACAAAACAAAAGGAAGCAATTCATCCGAAACACTTATTCCAATAACATCGGAAGAATTTTTCATGAAAGAAACAAATTTTTTCGGGTCATAGGGGTCCTTAAAAGAATTCAGCTGGTAATCACGAAAGTCAACTGAAAAACCCTTAGATTCAAGGAAGGAAGTCAGATACAAAGAACCTAAAGGAACTCCCTTCTGGGAAATATTGTTCATATTCAATAGTGTAATGTCCATTCTTTCCGACCAACCTTTTCCATTAAAACAGCCTTATTAAGCCAATCAAAAAAAATCCAGCAATCTTTTTTTAACTCTATCAATAATCTTAACAATCTTCCAATGAACTAACCAAGTACAATGAACCAACTGGCAGATATTTGCATCTGTTAGAGCCAGTTCCAACTTCCCCTAAGCTCAAATTCAATCCAGTATTAAAATTAATCAAGGTAATGTCAGCCATTCAACTATCCTCCCCAAAATAATACTCCCCAAAGCATTTTAATTACTTTATTGCTCAAACCAGAAACTTTTAATGAACGGGATAATCTTCAACTTATCCTTCAAGCCTTTAGTCCAATAAAATTTGAAGAATGTCCTTCTGCAGTTAAGCAATATTACGCCAGCCATAGATGAATTAATTTTGAGTATTTCGTTCACATTGAAGTTATTTAAATACTTCAGTTTCTTTCTGTCTGAATGCAGTCTTAATTTATTCATCACGCTTTCAGGAATTTTTTCTCCGAAAAATTCCTGTTCCAAAAACAATGCATGGCAGAGAATTTCACTTACATTGGATTCTATTGCTCTTTCAACTAATTTATTCCAATTAATTGTGCATTTTTTGATTACTCTCCTCATTTTTAACAGGTTTGGCAGGGAAAGAAAGAATGCATGAGAGTAAACCAAATGAAGCGAAAAATGAATCAATTGGTCTTCCGGAGAGAAGACTAGAAGAGATTTATTCTCTTTTATTGGAGCAGAATCTTTCCGTAAATTATCTAAATTTATGCTAAAAGAATTTATCGGGAAAACAAGGTGCCTGTGCAATTCAAATAATACGTTGATTGGACCAATTTTTTTAAAGAAAGAAATATGCGTGTAATAATTCTTAAGAAATCCATAGAAAATTGTTTTTTTGCATTTATAACCCATTGCTTCCAATTCTCTTTCTATTAAAGGAAAGTCCTCTTTCCTTACAAGCAAATCAATATCTGCCTGGCTCTCGAAATCATCTCCAAGTGTCTCCTTTAACGCCCAGCCCTTTAAAAGAACTGCATTAATGTCTTTTTTATTCAGTTTCCCTGCCAGCTTAAATAATTCCCTTCTCAAAACAAGGTTTCTTGAGGAAGAAAAAATAAATAATTCCTCCAATTCCTTTATTCCTTTTTTTGGGAAACGTGTTTTCTTTAAATTCAGGTAAAGAGAACCAAAAGTTCCGTGGTATTTGCTCAGTTTAATTATTTCATTAACATTAATTCCCTTGAGCAAAATTTGATTTAAATCATTTATCTCTTTTTCACTCAAATCAGTCTTTATGCAGGAAAGAAAGAACTGCTCTTCCCTTGTTAAATCCATAAAATCACTTTTAATCATCCAAAAAAACTAAGTAATTAAATAGCTTTAAAACATAATGATAATAGTGTCGTTTAGGGGAAAAAAATGAAGATATTGATTGTTGTGCCTTACTTCCATCCCTCTGCGGGGGGATTACAGCAATACGCGTTAAACCTCCACAATTACCTTAAGGATAACAAACACGAAGTAGTAATTGTAACCTCAAATAAAGAAAACAAATTAAAGGAAGAAAAAATAAACAACACAAGAATATATAGATTACCGACGCTATTCAGGATATCAAATACCCCGATCAATTTTTTTTGGGTAAAACATTTAAGAAGGATAATCGAAACAGAAAAACCTGATTTAATTAACGCTCATCTCCCTGTCCCTTTTATTGCTGATTTAGCTGCAAGGGTTGCCAAAGAAAGAAAGATTCCATTCATATTAACCTACCAAAACGACCTGATTAAAGAAAATCCCCTGCTGAATTTGCTCTGCAAAGCATACTATTTTTTTCTCGGAAACAAGACTCTGGAGATTTCAAAAAAAATAATTGTTAATTCATTTTATTACGCTGAAACTTCGCCTCATCTAAAAAAACACTTAAAGAAAGTCAGCTGTGTTCCTCCAAGCGTTGATGTAAAAAAATTCAATTTAAGCATTAACAGAGACTGGCTGAAAAGGAAATACAATCTAAAAAATAACATTGTACTCTTTGTAGGCCAACTTGATAAATCACACAACCACAAGGGACTGAAATATTTGATTGAAGCAATAAAAAAAATAAAAGAAGAAAAGACTCCAATCAAACTTTTAATCGTAGGTGAGGGAGATAACATTAATTACTTTAAGAAAATATCCAAAAAAATTGGAATAGAGGAAGACATAATTTTTGCCGGAAAAAAAGAAAAAACGCTTCCATTGCATTATGCAGGAAGCAATGTAACTGTTTTGCCTTCCACTAACAGGTCTGAAGGATTCGGGATTGTATTAATTGAGTCAATGGCTTGCGGGACACCGGTTATCGGAACAAGAGTTGGGGGGATTCCAGCAGTAATTGATGACAAAAAAGATGGTTTTTTAGTTGAACCAAAGAATTCAATTGAATTAAGCAAGGCAATAAAAAAAATTCTCACAGAAAAAGAATTATCTAAAGAAATGGGATTGAATGGAGCAAAAAAAGTCCAGGAAAAGTATTCAATTGAAAAATTCGGGAAAAAAACCTTAAAATTATTCAATGAAGTGACAAAAGAGTGAATAAGAAACAACTAAAAATTTTAGGAGTTTTACTGCTTTCAACTTTGTTTATTTCTTTAACTATTGAAATTACTTCTCCAACAACTCTTTACAGAGACCCGTGGGATTGGAGGCACTTAGCAGGAACAAATAAAATAATCGAAGAAAAATCCCTGCCAACTGAATCTGAGTTATCATTAAAAGGAAATCAAGATCCTGCTTCGTATGCATACGCACAGGAAATAATACAATACCCTGCCCCAAACATTCTTTTGGCTGTTCTTGTAATTCTTTGTGGGATAGATATTGCTTTCTTTTTGAACAGCTTCTATATAATGCTTTTCATTTTAGGTTTAAGCTTATTCATATTATTCAGGAAAGTCTTTGGCAATGACCTTCTGGCATTATGCGGCTCTGTTATATTCATGTTCTTTCCGTTTGAAACAATCTATTTTAAGACAAGCCTTGATGGAACGCCCCTGTCACAAATTTTTTATTTTGTTTCATTTTATTTCCTGATTAATGCAATAATTGTTTGCAAAAAAAAAGAAAATGGCTTAACCAAAAATGTGTTTTTTGTTTTATTTTTCATGCTGATGGGGATAATAAGTTATAAGGCTGCCGGACTCTTGTTTTCAATACTTCCCTTGCTGTTTTTTGTTTTAGTTTATTTATTCTGGAAAAAGAATCCCCTTAAAAACAAGGGATTTAAATTCAAAATCTTTTTTATTGCTTCAGTTCTAGTTGTAGTGTCATTCCTTATATTTTTGTTCCTCAATTTCACAGAGAATTACGCTTTATCGCCAGTAATGGCGGCAGCATACAATATCAAAAACCTCAATTTAATTCCATCATTTATTTTTTGGAGTGTTCCCTCGGCCCAATATTACTTAAAAACTTCCCTTGGATACCATATTTTAAGATACGTTATTCCATTTGTTTTTCTCGCATTTCTGCTTCTCATAAATTTCAAAAAAATCGAGTGGTATTTGAATAAAGACAGACTGGTTTTTTCATTCGTTGTCTCACAGAGCATATTCTATTTTATTATGGGGGGACTGTTCCTGTATTCATTGCCCTTTGTTTCCCTCAGAGGAATTGGATTCATCCTTTGGATATCGATGTTATTAAATGTAATAGGAATTTTCCTGATGAAAGGAAAAAAGAGGATAATTCTTGCAACACTATTTTTTATTTTGGTTTGCATTGTTCCTTTCTCTATTTACACTCAATCCCCTGCCTACAAATACAATCAGTTCAATCTCCAAGAAGAAAAATCAATCGAGTGGGTTAACCTACAAATTAAGGAAAGCAAGCATATATACTCTGACATCAAAATGGGAGGGGCAATATTTGCATTAAACGAAAACAGAAACGTATTTCATGCAAGCGCTGACATTGGAAAAGCAGGAGAAACTGAAATAACCCCGATCTTTTATGATTCAAACATTGAAAAATCAATAGAGGCATTGGAATGGTATGGAACAGACTATTTAATATTAACAAACGATATGACAGAGATTGCTTTCCAACCAAAAAACGAGTTGTTTCATCCTACAAGCAGCAAAATACTTTCAAAATACAATAATTCAAATAAATTCAACAAAGTCTTCGAGAACAGTTATGTTAGAATCTATGGAATAGACAGGGGCGAGAAAGAAAAATGAAAATATTAATAGTATATGACTGCATTTATCCTTTCGTTAAGGGAGGAGTGGAGAAAAGGAATTGGGAAATAGCAAAAAGATTGGCTGAAAGGAATGAAGTGCATTTGATTGGATTAAAGTGGTGGGAAGGCAATTCAACCATTAAAAAAGAAAATGTATTCCTGCATGGAATTGCCCCTGCAACAGGACTCTACAACGAAAAAGGAAAGAGAAAGGCATTTGAAGCAATTTATTTTTCCTTTCACTTGTTCTTTTTTTTAATGAGAGAAAGATTTGATTTAATTGAATGCTCTGAATTCCCCTTTATTCCAGTATTTGTATGCAAGTTTTATTCTTTGCTCAGAAAAAAACCTTTCACTGCAACATGGTATGAGGTGTGGGGAAATTACTGGTATGAGTATGCAGGAAATGTGAAAGGCATTTTTGGGAAAAAAATTGAATGGATTGCTTCAAGACTTCCAGAAAAAATTATTGCTAATTCAAATACAACAAAAAGAAAGTTGATTGAAGAAGGAATAAGAAAAGAAAAAATAACCGTGATTACGAATGGAATTGATTTAAAGGAAATAAATTCAATTGCTCCTTCTGGAAAGAAATTTGATGTGATATTTGTTGGGAGGTTAATGAAAGAGAAAAATATTGATGTATTAATTGAAGGGATTTCAATAGTGAAAAAAACTCTTCCTACAATTTCTTGCGGGATAACTGGAGAAGGGCCAGAAAAAAATAATTTAATTGAATTAAGGAATAAACTGAATCTGAAAAACAATATTGAATTTATTGGGGAAGTGAAAGAAGACAAAGAAATAATTGCTTTAATGAAGTCAGCAAAAGTATTTGTATTGCCTTCCTCCAGAGAGGGATTCAGTATTGCCCTGCTGGAAGCAAGAGCAAGCGGTTTGCCTGTAATAACTGTGAGAAATGAGAATAATGCTGCAATGGAGTTAGTGAAAGAAGGAGGAAATGGATTTATAATTGAATTGAATGCTGAGAGGATTGCAGAAAAAATAATTTTATTATTAAAAAACCCTTCCCTGCAAAAAAAAATGAGTATAGAAGCAGGAAAAAATCTGGAGAAGTATGACTGGAAGCTTCTTGCTTTAAAAACTGAAAAGATTTATAAGGAAATGTCGGCATAAAAATGATTAACTATGAATATAGATGAAGTGAGAAAGGATTTCCCTATACTAGAGAAAAAGATTGACGGAAAACCAATCATTTACTTGGATAATGCCGCTACCTCTCTCAAGCCAATCCAAGTTATTGATGCAATCAAGTACTATTATTCTGAAGCGACTGCAAACATTCACAGGGGGGCACACAAATTAAGCGATGAAGCCTCTGAGGCTTATGAAAAATGCCATGAAAGGATTGCTTCATTTATTGGAGCAAAGAAAGAGGAATTTGTTTTCTGCAAGAACACAACTGAAGCAATAAACGGAATAGCTATTTCCTTGCAGAGAGACAATTTTTTCCATGAAGGAGACGAAATACTTGTAAGCAAAATGGAACACCATTCCAATCTTGTTCCATGGCAGATGGCTGCAAAATACAATAAAGCAAAATTGAATTTCATTGAAGTAAAGGAAGACTTTTCCCTGGATTTAGAGGATTTAGAGAAGAAAGTGAATGAAAAGACTAAATTGATTGCTGTAGCGCATGCATCCAATACAATTGGAACAATCAATCCAGTAAAGGAAATAAGCAAAATTGCCCACGACCATAATGCATTGATTTTAGTTGACGCTGCGCAATCAGTCCCGCACATGGAAGTGAATGCAAAAAAAATGGATGCAGACTTTCTTGCTTTTTCAGGCCATAAAATGTTAGGCCCAACTTCTTCCGGAGGATTTTATGGGAGAAAGGAATTGCTGGAAAAAATTCCTCCATTCTTTTTTGGAGGGGGAATGATTCAGGAAGTGAGCTTAGAGGGAGCAAAATGGACTACACTTCCATGGAAATTTGAGGCAGGCACTCCGGGGATAGGGGAATGCATTGGTTTGGGCAAGGCAGTAGAATACCTGAAAAAAATTGGAATGAATGAAGTAAGGAAACACGAAAAAGAATTAATTAAGTATTCATTCAAGAAACTGGAGGAAATTAATTCAGCGGAAAAATTAATTTTCTATAATCCAAGAGATGAGGAAAAGCAGGTTGGAATACTATTGTTTGAAGCAAAGGGAATCGAGGCCCATGATTTAGCTTTAGCGTTGGATGAAACAGAAAACATTGCTGTAAGGAGCGGAATGCACTGCGCTGAACCACTTGTAAGCTCATACAATGAAAAAGGATTGGTCAGAGGTTCATTTTATCTGTACAACTCAAAGGAAGAAATCGATTTATTTTCAGAAGCATTAGACAAGGTAATCAAGACCCTTGGATGATTGAATGTTTCAGTTCTTTTATGCACTGGCTGTAGTGTTTTCCTGGGGTTCAGCAATCATCTTTGATAAAAAAGCATTAGAGAAACTTAATCCATTCAATGCATTGAGTGTAAGGTATTTTTTTTCCTTTATTCTGGTAATTATTTCAACCCTGGTTTTTAGTGAAGTGAGGTTTCCTTCAATTGAATTCCTTCCATACATTCTTTTCACGTGTTTGATTGGGAGTGCTGCAATAATCTTTTTCTTCAAGGCAGTGAAGGAAACAGATGCAAGCCTTGCTACAGCAATTGCAAAAAACTCCTTTCTGGTTACTGTTGCAATCTCAATCATTTTCTTGAATGAAACCATTTCACTCATTCAATTCATTGCTGTTCTATTGATTGTTTCCTCGATTTTTTTTCTTTCAATTGAAAGAAAAGAAAATAAATTTGTTTTAGGGAAAGGAGTGGTTTTTGCTTTACTGACTCTTGTGGGATGGGGCGCATACTTTGCCATGATAAAGCCCATTGTACTGGAACTGAATCCATTCAATGCAGCATTATTCACTGAAAGCATTATCTTCTTCATGATTCTGGTTTACTCTGTTGGAACAAAAAAAGAATTCAAGCTGAATGAAAGAAAATCCAATATCTTCCTCTTTGCAAATGCAGTTCTTTTAATCATTGGACTGCTTTCCTACAATTATTCCATTACATTAATCGGCGCTTCCCTTACAGCAATAATCGTTGCTCCAAGCCCAATCCTGACTTCAGTTCTTGCAAGAATATTCCTCAAAGAAAGGCTCTCCAAAACAAAATACATTGCAATAATTGTCTCAATAACTGGATTGGTTTTATTGTTTATTTAACAATTTCAGCAACAATCATGCCTTCATTGGATTCAATTATTTCCTTTGGAGAGATTTTAAGAAAGAGGTTTTCTTTTCCTGCAGGAGAGAAAACGAATTCTTTTCCCTCAATTTTTTTATCCATTATTGTTTTTATCCCGTAAACGCTTACTGGAGGAATCAATCCTTCTTCATAACCAGTAATTTCAAGAGCTTCGTTTGGAGATGCCTCCAAGAAAAATTTTACGTTGACCAATTTTTTTGCTTTTGTTTCATCGAGTTTGTCTGATGCAAGGAAAATAATGAGAAAGGGTTCCTGGATTGAATCGAGAAAGGGTTTAACTGAAATGAATTCACTGAACGAACATTTAAGTTCCTTTAGAGCGTTTTTCAGGGAATACGCTGGTTTCTCTAATTTAATGAGTTCAGCCTTCAATTCGTTGACTTCAATGAAATCTTCAAGCATTTTAGATAATTTTCGGGAAAAAGATTTAAAAACAACTTCCCTTATCATTAAGGGAACAGCAAATGAACAAAAAAACACTGGTTGCAGCAGTATTGATGGTGGCAGTAATTGCCCTGGTTTCAGTATATATTTACATGCAGGAAGCATTCAATTATGAAGCCTTCTTGTTTGCTTTTGCGCCAACTTTTTTGGCTGGATTGATTGTAGTAATGGTTATTTACTTTATAGTGAAAAGAAGGCATCAGCCGATTGTTGCGCCAGCAGCTGAAATGATAGAACAAAAGGAAATAAAGACAATGGACAAAATGAAGGTGGAAGAAAAAGAGCCAAAGGGAATGGAGCAATTCGAGGAAATGGAAATAAAGGAGAAAGCCGAAGAAATGCCTGAAGAGCGAATAGAGGAAGATATTCCTGAAGAAGGAAAAGAAATGATTCCTGAAGAAGGAATAGAAGAAAAACAGGAATTTAAAGAAAGAGAGATTAAAGAAGAAATTAAGGAAGAAAAAAAAGACATAATACCAAAAGAAATAGAGGAAGAGAAGGGATTCCGAAGGGAAGAAAAAAGAGTTGAAGAGAAAAAGCTTAGCCTGAAAGAACTCATTCCATCAAAAGGATTAAGCCCAGATGAAGAAGAAGAAGTAACAAAGATAGTTGATGCATTGAAGGAAAAAAAGGAGCAGTACACGCAGGAAGAAACCAGGGAAGCAATGAAGAGACTAGGGTATAATGAAAGCATAATAAGTGAGGCACTTAAAAGAATTTACTCTGAATAAAGGCATTAATTTAAATATTACTTTTGCCATCTATAATTCAGTGAGATGAATTGAACAAATTTTTATTGATTGCAGGAATTCTGCTGTTTTTTCTGATTTTACTAGCCAATGTTAACGCTCAGGAGGACTTGAACAGTTCAAGGGAATGGAGGATTGAATTCAACAAGGATTTAAGCGTAAAACAGGATTTTAAGGTTGAGGGAGTCCTCCCGGAAGAAGTGATTGGATGGGGGAAGGATTGTTCAAAAAAGTTAATGGAAAAAATAGATGCAAAGGCATTGGTATTGCAGAACAACATAGTTAAATTAAAGGCAGATCCTAACCTGGATGAAAACGAGGTAAAGGAATTAAGTGAAGTCATTTACTCTGCAGTAAACGCTCTAATCAGGATGAAGTCAACTATATCATGCACTCTATTAAAGGAAGAAGGCGGGAAAGGAGTATTGAATTACTCCTTTGTATTGGATAAAGGAGTCATTGATTCATTGAAGAGAGCAAAGGAAGATGAAAGAAATTTCTCAATAAGCAGGGACAACGGAAAGATAAGGGTTTCCTTCAAGGCTATTGAAGACAATGAATTAATTGAAAGCAAGACAAAGAAGCTTACAATAAAGGTGGAAGGAGAATTAATTGAATTAAAAAGAGAGGACTACAAACAGGTTGGAGCAGAATTTGTTTTCCCTGATTTTGATTCAGTTGAAAACAGTACAGTAAAACTGGTTTATGGGATTGAAGAAGATGGAAAAAAAGAGGAAGAAGGATCATTGTTTGGGGGGCTTGATTCAATCTTTTCTGGAATAACCGCCTCAAGCATATTGCTGTATGGAGCAATTGGATTTGTTTTTCTTGTAATCGTTATTGCTGTAATCATTTTAGTGAAGAAAATAAAGAAGAAAAAAGAGAAAGAAGAGGAAGAGGAAGAATTAACTGATAAAGAAAAGCTTGAGAAAAAGGTATTGGATAGGGGAAAGGGAAAATCCGCTGCCTATATGGAAGAGGTTGAAGAAAAGCCGGGTAAAAGAGAAAAAAAAGGAAACGGAAAAGAGGAAGTAGAAAAGTTATATGATATCCTCAAAGAACATAAAGATGAATTCGATTACGAACAGGTAAAAAAAGCTGTATTGATACAGGGTTATTCAGAAGGAGTAGCTGAAAACGTAGCAAAAAAAATTTATCCAAAAGAAGGGTAAGCAGGAATCCCTATAATCCTGCTTCTTTCCTTAGTTTTTCAGCTAAATCTGTTTTCTCCCAAGTGAATTCCGCTTCCTCTCTACCGAAATGACCGTAAACTGAAGTCTTTCTGTAGATCGGCCTTCTAAGATTAAGTTGTTCTATCATTCCATTTGCGTCAAGCTTGAAGTGCTTCTTCACTAAATCGTATATTTTTCCGTTTTCAAGCTTTTCTGTTCTGAAAGTGTCAATCATCAGTGAGAGCGGTTCACTGCCTCCAATTACATATGAAAGCTGGACTTCACATTTCTCAGCCAAACCTGCTTTCACTAAATTCTTTGCAATATATCTCGCCATGTATGCCGCTGTTTTGTCCACTTTCGTACAGTCCTTCCCGGAATTATGGCAAACGAATCCATTTGCAGTAAATGTGTGGCTCTCTGGCACTAATAAATCATATACGTGAGCAAAGGATTCTTTAATGCTTTCTACTTTTGCATAATAGTTATTCATTTCAAGCAATAATTCAAGTTCCCTGAACTCTTTCTCATCCTCCAGTTTTTCCTTATACACTTTCAAAAAATCCTTGAGCTTATTGTAGGTTAATTCTTTTGTTGCCTTTCCTTTCCTGCTTCTTGCAAACCTTCCAATTTTAGATTCATCTCTTTGTCTTTCTCTCGATATTAATTTATCCCAAAGTTTTTTGATCTTTTTTTGTTGATGTGAAATAATGAAATACTCTTTACATGAATCTATGCTTATTGAATTTAGTAATTTTTGTTTCCTTGGCAAACAAAACCCTATTTCTTCTTTAAAAATCTTAACGCTCTCCATACCTTTTATCCTTAAGGCATAAATTAGCCTTCTAGTTGTTACTTCCCTTTCTTTGATTTTAGATTTTGCCCCAATCCTGTCTATCGTTTGAATGTTTGAAATTATCCCAAAATTCAAGAGCAGCTGCTGAACCTGTTGGACCAATGTATATGAAGTTGAAACAAGCTTTATGTCAGGAAAGCTTTTATTTCTCCCATGGAATCTTACGCCGCCATCAGTATCAAATAATCCTCTCAGAAATGCTGCCACTGCTTCGTTTGGGGCATTGAAAATTTTTTCAGGAACTTCCTTTTCCCAAGCTCTTTTATAATCCAAACCAACATATTTTAAGTAGGCTCTAAGTTCAACACCGGCAACATACGCCCAGTGCCCAAAAAATTTCCATTTGTTTCCAAAAAGTTTATTATATAACTTCCCAATATTTTTTTTCTGTTCTTCTTCACAAACACAGATAGCAATTGCACCATCCATCATACAATTACCGTCTCCAACCAACAAACCGAGCAGGTACGCATAATCTGATGTTAATTCTTTTGGCAAATTAAATTTATTTTTTCTTTTCTCTTTAGTTCCTCTCTTGTAAGTATATGAAAAACTGCTTAAATCAACTTTTTCTCCAAATAATCTATTTTTCCTATGGATTGCAACAAAATCCCCTATCTTTAATTTGTCAAACCTTCTCCAAACATAATTTCCTTGCACATCAATGACTCTAATACATTGATTTTTTGAACCCTCTAATGAATAACCGTCTTTTGTTGAAACCACAAGTGTTTCCATTACATCATTATCATACCACTCTTTTGCTGGCATTGGATGTATATCCGTTTTAATTAATAAATTATTTTTTACAGTATCGCTTAAGTTCTTTATTTTTTCTAAACCTTTCTGAGTGTTTACTAAAGAGTTTCCTTCAATACAGAAGGCGCCTCCTCCGTGATTGCCTACTCCTCCATAGGTGTCAGCAATAATCTTTCTTCCAGTCATTCCTGAATCAGCCACTGGGCCTCCAATAACAAATCTTCCAGTATTGTTGATGAAGTAATTGGTTTTGTCGTCAATCCATTTCTTGCATACAGGCTTTATCACTTTTTCCTTTATGTCTTTCCTCAGTTTTTCAATCTCTACATCTGGGTCGTGCTGTGCTGCAATAACCACTGAATCAATTCTCTTGGGTTTCCCGTCAATGTATTCTGCTGTAATCTGAGTTTTTCCGTCAGGCCGAAGGTAAGGCAGTTCCCCGGATTTCCTTACTTCACTTAATTTTTTTGCAAGCCTGTTGGAAAGAAGTATTGGAAGAGGCATTAATTCAGGCGTTTCGTTGGTGGCATACCCAGACATCATTCCCTGGTCGCCTGCTCCTAACTGCTTATCTCCTCCTTCATCCACCCCCATAGCAATATCCGCAGACTGCTCATGGATTGAGGTAAGCACTCCAACAGTATTATAGTCAAATCCATACTTTGGATCGTCATAGCCAATTTCCTTCAATACCTTTCTAACAAGCTTTGATACATCAACATAGGTTTTGGTTGTAACCTCTCCAGTCACTATCACAAAACCCATTCCAACCATGCACTCGCATGCAACCCTTGAATTAGGGTCGCCCTTCATAATGTAATCCAGGATCTCATCACTTATCTGGTCGCATACCTTATCCGGATGGCCTTCAGTCATTGCCTCTGAAGTAAACAAAAAATTGCCTGTTCTCATAAAATTTCCTCCTCTAAAAAGACGATAGAAGAAAAAAAGAAGCATATATTTATAATAATAATTACAATGATAAATATTCATAAATGAATAATAAAACTCCCTCCCTGCTTCCGGAACTGGAAGAGATAAAGGCAAAGAGAAAAGAATTGGGTATGACACAGACAGGATTGTCAAAACTGAGTGGTGTTTCCCAGCCATTGATTGCAAAGATTGAGGCAGGAAAGGTAATTCCTTCCTATGAGAACGCAAGGAAACTGTTTAATTCGCTTGGAAAAATAAGTACTGAAAGCTTTGTTACTGCGGAAGAGATAATGCATTTTCCACTGATTCATGTGAATGAAAATGAATCCATTGAGAGGGTAATTAAATTAATGAACAGGCATGGAATAAGCCAGATTCCTGTTTTGATGAAGAATGCCTCTATAGGGGTTATTGCAGAGGAAACCATGATTGAAAGAATCTCCAGGAGAAAGTCTTCAACCAAGGCAAAAGAAGTAATGGAATCCTCCCTCCCGATAATTGAAAGCTCGACAGAAATGGCTGCAATCAGCTCGCTTCTCAATTACAACAAGGCGGTGTTGGTGAGAAAAAAGGGAAGAATGGCGGGAATAATAACCAAAACAGACCTGATTCAGAGAATGGTTAAGGCAGAGAGAAAAACAAGAAAAAAAGAGTAAAACGTTATGTTTAAAAATAATGTTATGCCTAATTAGTAATAACAAAATAACGTTTTTTATAGTGGTTTATCAGATGTTATTCAAGAGAATGATTGTTCCAGTGTTCTTGGTGCTCGTTTTTCTAATTTTCGCTCAAAGCGTTTCAGCTGAGGAAAATTACAGCATAAGGTTTTTCGGGGAACCAAAGGAACTGGGATTGCTTATAGAGAATCCATTTGATGAAAAGAAAGAACTAGAGATAGAACTGTTTTCTCCGATTGAATTCGAGTTTTTGGATGGAGTTCCCTCTTACATTAAGGCAGGAGAGGAATTAAAGCTGATGGTAAAGTTTTATCCAAGAGAGGAATTGACTGGTTCTGTTTATGAATCAACTCTCTTAATCAGGATAGGGGAAAAAGAGGTTGAGAAGAGCATTATAATGGAATTCAATAAGAGGTTTTCCTGCCCGGTTAATTTTTCCTTTAATTACAATACCTTAAAGAATAATGGAGAAGACGTAATAGAATTAATTGTTTCCCTTGAGAATACCTCTCTGAATGAAACAAAACTCAGTTTTGCAGGAATTGAGGGCCTTCCAGAAGACTGGGAAGTAAAGCCTTCAAAAAAGCTTATTTCTTTGGATGGATCAGAAGAAAGGGAATTCGTAATTATAATTACCCCTAAATCCTCTTTTGAGGAAAAAGCCACTGTTAATTTCTTTTGTTCCGGATTTGAATTGAAAAAGGATTTAAGAATTAATTACAAGCCGAATGCCACGCTTCTTCCGGGATTAGCTAGTTTATTTGAACCTTCTTCTTTGCCTTCAATGAATTTATTTGACGTCTTCCTTGTATTCATTGCAGCAGTCTTGCTCATAGCATTTATTTCAAGGTTAGTGAAGAGACTTTACTGAAAAGGAGTTGAAAAAATGAAGAAATGGTTTTTGACAGTGATTTTCCTGGCAATAATTCTATCCACAGTAAACGCAGGCATATATGCAGAAAAGGATTCAGTCACAATAGAGCCAGACAGCGGAATAAATGTAATGCTGTTCCTAGAGAATGATTCAAGCGAAGACACAAAATTTGAATTATATGCAAAAAGCCATTCTCCTTACATTCAGGCAGAACTTCCATTGGATGAAGTGTTCCTGAATTCAGGGGAAAGCACTTCATTTAACCTGAATATTTATGCTTTAGAGGATGCTCCAAAAGGATTTTCATTAATCGAGGTAAGAATGGAGAACGGTTTTACGGATACTGCTTTTATTGGAGTAATGATTGCAAAGGAAGATGATTTCAGGGACAATTTACTGGAAATAACTGCTTTTGATAAAAAGCTCTGCAGAAAGGAAGAGGGAAGCATTAACATCAGGATAGAGAATAAAGCTGACTTCACTCAGGAAATTGAGCTTTACCTTAATTCTGAAACAATGAATGCAAGCCTTGAACCAGACTACCTGGAACTGCTTTCAAATGAAGTAAAGTATGTTCAATTGGTTGTTCCTGCATATCCTGTGCTGGGAGAAGGAACTCATTCAGTGGAATTAATGATTGAAACCACTTCTTCAATAATGAAGAAGGAAATTGAATTTGAGATAATTGAATGCTCTGGGGTGGAAGAACTATTTTCCCTTAACCTTGAAGGAGAATGCATTAGAGTCAGCAAGGGTTCATTCAAGGAAATCAATTACAGCATTGAAAACCTTTCAGAAACAGAACAGGAAATAAATATTGCAATTACAAGTGATTTGCTGTTGGATTACAGCAAGAAAAGAATTTTCCTGGATGAAGATGAGAAAGCAGAACTTTCATTCACTGTTGAAGCAGACAAAGACACTGGATACGGAAAGCATTTGGTGGAAGTGTTTGCATTCAATGACTCCTATTACGAGAAAAGGACTGCATGTGTTTATGTAGAGCAAATGCATGAATTCAAGGCAAGGCTATTGAATAACAATTTACAAATAGAGAGAGGCACTACAGCAATATTTGAAGTAGAGGTAGAGAATACAGGGGACTATGACGAGGACTTCCATATAAGCGTCAGAGAAAAGCCAAGAGAAGTAAAAGTGATTTTCAGTGAAGAAGATTTTTTGGTTAGAAAGGGAGAAAGTGAAACCATCTATGTTTCAGTTACTCCTTCTCTTGAAGCATATTTGGGAGAAAATGAAATCGAGTTAAGGCTAAGGAATTCAGAAACACTCACTAAAACCCTTAAATTCAAGGTAGTGGAGGAAGGGACTCCCCCTGAAAGAGAAAATGCAGTGGAATTCAAGACTTTCCCTAAAAAGATTGTATTGAATAGAGGGGATTCAATTGAAGTGTTTTTAGTGATTGAAAACATTTCAGGAAAGGAACTGAAAGATGTTGAGTTTAAAGCAGAAGGACTGCCTTTTGGAGTAAAAATGGATGAAGTAATGCTCTCTCTTATTGAAGAGGGAGAGCTGATTGAGGTAAGCACTAACATTAGTGCAACTGAAGGCGCAGTAAAGGAAAATACTTCCTTTACTCTTGTAGTGGAAAATGATTTATTCAGGGAAGAAAAAGAAATAGAATTAGAGGTAAGGGAAGACAATCCCTACTACAGCAATTCCGAGAACATGAGTGTAAAGACAACTGTTGAAAAGGAGGATTCATTCCTTGCAGGATTGATTGGTTTGGGAAGCAATAGTTTTGCTGGATTGCTTGGAGGAATTATTATTGTGTTAGTCGTATTAATATTAATTGTAGTGGCTTTATCCTCTAATCCTTCTCCTAGAAGGTTAAGGTACAGGGGAGAAACTGTAGGAGGCATTGTTAAATGAACAAATATATTTCGCTTGGATTAATATTAATCTTCCTTGGCCTGAGTGTCAAGGCAGCAACACTGGAGGGAGACTTTACTGCAGAAGCATACCAGTCACAGCCATTGGAAAAGGTATTCACTCTATGCAATGATTCCAGTCACAGTGAAAGCTATTCAATAGATGAATTCGGGGAATACTCTTACTGGATGCATGTAAAGCCAGAAGAACTCTCGCTCTCTGCAGGCAAATGTGAAGATATTTATGCTTTTATTACTCCAGAACCTTATGCAAGGGAAGGAAGCTATGACTTAGGAATAAGGATAAGGAATTCAAAGACACTGGATAAAATAATTGAATTAACTGTATTACAGGGCCACACACTGTCTCTTTCAGTAGATGAATCCTACAAGGAAGCTTCTCAATGTGAAGAAAGAAATTATTCATTAAAAATAAAGAATACTGGAATATTTGAGGAAAGAGCAAAAATAGAAGTGGAAGGACTGAATGAATTATGGTTTGAATTTGACTCAGATGAACCAGTACTGGAAAAAAATGAATCCACTACAGTAAGACTTTCAGTTAAAGCTCCATGCAATGCAGAAAGAAAGGCATACGAATTCACTGTAAAGGCATCAATACCTTACACTGATTTTGAAACAGAAGAAGTTCTTACATATAAAGTAGTTAATGAACAGGAAGTAATGATTGACGTAAAGGAAGAGGTCAGCGCGTGCAAGGACAGCACAGAAACAGAAGAAATTACTTTCAAGAATAACGGAAGATTGGATGATGAGTTAAAACTTCAATTGATTGGCCCTGAATGGGTTCTTCTTGAAAAAGAAAGCATTAGTATTGGAGAAGGAGAAAGCAAGAGCATTGACCTTATATTTGAGAAAAACGATGAAGAGGAAGGAGTGTATGAAGCTGAAATAAGGGTTATTTCAGACAGATTCAATACCTCTTACACTCAAAAATTCGATATCTCCCTGAAAGACTGTTATGGACTGAAACTGGAGAAAGTAGAGGGAGAAGCCACGAGCTGCCTGGAAGAAGAATTCAGCTATGTGTTTTCTTTAACCAATACAGGATTAAAGGAAGTAGAGCTAAAACTTTCTTCAACCGGAATTCCGGCAGAAATAGAAAACAGTTCTTTAACAATACAGCCAGGAGAGAGCGAAGAAATTGAAGTAAAATTCAATTTAGAGAAGGAAGAAAAAGGAAGCAAGCAATTCAAGTTTATTGTTGATTCAGCTTACTTCACTAAAACAGCTGAATACGAGATTGAATTATTGGATTGCTTTAATGCAGGAATTGAAGTAAAGGAATTAAGGCTATGCAAGTGCGTTCCAATGCATTCATTCTTTACAGTAAGCAATCCAGGAAAGGCAGTACAGACTTTTTCAATTACCTCTAGTGTTGAATGGATTGAACCAGAATTAGAGGAAATAGAACTCCAGCCAGATGAAACCAAAGAAATAAAGCTAATAATGGATACCCCTTGTGATGCAACTGAAACAGAGTATGGAATAAAGGTTGAATCAGAGAAAAACCTTGTGAGTGACACCAAAGGAATTATTTACGAAAGAAAGAAGCAATGCTTTGGAATAGAAATGACTAACTCTCAAGGGCCAGTGGACGTTAATGCAGGAAAGGGAAGCATTGAAACCCTTTACATTACAAACAACGGAGTAACAAAGCAAAAGGTAACTGTAAGAGTGGAAGACAATGACTGGATTTTCTTTGATCCAAAAGTAGTAGAGATTGGTGCAGGGGAAACAAAAGAAGTGTATGTTTACTTTTCTCCTCCGCTTGATTTTGGGGAAGAGGAAGTAATAGTAAACATAGAAGCAATGACTGACTATGGCTATAGAGCAGAGGAAACATTGAAATTGAAGGTAGCTGCAGGAGGAATTGATTTAGAAATCTCTCCGGAAGAAATCTCAGTTGAAGGAATAAAGGTAACAGAGATAAAGGACACAAAGGAAAAGGAATTAGAACTTTCAATAAAGTTGACCAACAACACTGGAAGTAGTTTAAAGATTGAAGACATTAATTCTCCTAGGTATGCCCTGTCTTACAATATAAAGAATCCAGTGCTGAAGAAGGGCGAATCAACTGTAATTGAATTAACCTTCAGAGTAGGAGAAGAAGTTGATTTGTCAAGCCTGCTTCTTCCTTTAAGCCTTAATACTGATAAGGGAGTGTACGAGAAAGGAGTATTGATTGAGGTAGAGGAAGAGAAGGAAACAGAAACCCCTGCTGGGTTAGCTGTATTTACTTCTGCGCAAAGCACTACAGTTGTATTGCTAATAATAGTGATTGTACTGATTATTGCTTTCATTGCATTGAAGGCAAAGGAAGCAGAAGAAGAAAAGAAGCCAAGAAAAAGAACCAGAAAAAAGAAGGAATAAAATTCTTCTTTTCTTTTTTTATTTTTTATGGAAATAATTTGCAATGAATGGGCTCTCAATTAATACTGCTCTCTCTGATTCCTCGTTTGGAACTGAATGATTAAGGAACAATAAAACTGCATTCTTATCAAATACAATAAACCTTGAATTCAATTCAGAGAAATTAATTTTTGCTATTTCCTTTAATTCCTTTAAAGGAATTGCATTCTTGTTTGCAGAATGCACATTAAAGTTTACCTTGATTCCCTTCCTGCTTAATTGCTTTAATTTATGCTTAAAGGCATCTATCTTCTGCAATGCATTGGTCTCATTTGTTGAAATTATAACGCTTTCCTTAACGCTATTCAGTTGTTCTCTTATAATTGAGTAAATCTTGTTTCTTCCCTTCAGTAGCCACGTCTTATCTGTCTCTTCCTCTGTCTCTCCCACTGGCCCTAGCTTTGAGGAAATAGTTCCTGCTAATTCCCTTAATTCCTTTGTGTTTTCATCGCATTCCTTTTTTCTTGTATTGCAAAGATTCTCCAATGCCCTTGAAGGCGTCAATGCCCTGAATCTTATAGGGCGAGAGGGATTAACTAATACAAAGCCTTTCTTCTCCAATCCAATCAATACATCATACACTCTTGCTCTGGGAATTCCTGCTTTCTTGCTTACATCTGAAGCAGTGCCTGTATTCAGTGAAAGCAAAGAAGAATAAGCCTTGGACTCATATTCATTCAATCCAGTTCTCTTCAATAAAGCAATCAGTTCACTCAATTTCCATCACTAAGAATAATCAAAAATCAATTATATAGAAGCAGTTTTACTTTATAATCCTTACTGTTTTATGCAAAGAAAAAAGTATTTACTTGAATACCCCAAACAAGAACCTATAGTCAATGCATGCAAGGCACTGGTCAACTGAATTGCATTGAGAGCATTTTTTAATAATTTCTTCTGACGGGCCTCCCTCTACAGGCTCAATAAATCCCTTTGACTTGCAGTATCCTTCCTGTCCTTCCTTTCCGTAATTCTCTGTGAATACCCTGTACCAAGCCAGTACATTTGGAACATATTCTTCTCTTGTGCTTTGTAATGAGATTTCATCGCATTTAACATTTTCTTTTACAGTATCATATCTTGCAATAATTAAAGCAGTATTCCAATTGGCTTTTGCGTCTCCGCTATTAGAAAGGACTATGCTTCCGCTGGGGCAATTCAATTCCTGAATTTCCTTGGAATATGTAGTGTAAGGATCGGTTTTTTGCTTAATTTTTTCTTCTGCATTCTCCCATCCATCAACCTCTACCAATGCCCTCAATAAATTCTTTGGCATGCTTCCTGCCTTAGCATCAATTATATCACTAGATTTTTTTGCATTCTCCATTGCCTCAACACATTTAGTTTCACTTATTATTGTTTCCCCTGCTGCTAAAATTGTTACGCTTGCTGCCTCATAAGAAGGCTCAACATACAATCCATCAGTCTTACTAGTAGGATACAGACAACTTCCATCGCCATCCTTATCCTGACAACCATAAATTTCAAACTCTTCTCCAGTCCAATCAGTTATCGT
>JBDRIL010000047.1:0-9162 GCA_043815885.1 archaeon
TTTCGTTTCGCCTGCTGTAAGGGTGACTATCTTGAAGGGTTTTCCTGATTCCTGTAATGCCACGATTAAAGCCATGTGTTCTTTTCCTGCTCCTGACGCAAGGTTAACGCAAATCTCTCCTTTTGGAAGCTGTTCCTTTAATTCCTTTACCAATACATCGAATGGCGCTCGATTGTTGACCATTATCCAGTCCACGTCTTTCGGTGGATTGAATTTCTCTTTACCCCATTCATTGGAAATAAGCAGTACTCTTTCCCATTCTGCACTGGCTATTACCCTGCTTACATGCCCCCAAGAGCCTTTTCCTGCTCCCAATAATGCAATCAATGAAGCCATTTTAATAGAACCTCCCACCTGTTTAATATAATATAATACTAATAATAAGAATTATATATATGTAGGTTTAAGGAAAAATGCCATTAAAGGCTTTTAGAGAGGTAAAAGCCGTCATTATAATAGTTTAATGCCCTGTAGTATGGCTTTGCTCCTATGCCTGAAATGACTGTTAGTTTATTGTAATTGAATTCTTCTTTGGATAGTTCCTCTGCTTTTTCAAGCAGTCTTCTACCAAAACCCCTGTGCTGGAATTCAAGGGAAGAGGGTTTCTTTCCCAAAGGAAGTGCCTGAGAGTAAACATGAAGTTCTCTTATGAGAGCACTTCTGGGGGAAATTTCTTTTCTGAATGGTTTGAATGGAATCCTTAACCTGCAGAAACCATAGAGTAAATCATTTTTCACGTCTTCCATTGAAATAAAGAATTCATGTCCATTGCTGGCTTCATATTCTTCCACCAGTATTCTGGGTTCCTTTAGTTTGCTTGGATTGATTTTTTTGTGGCCAATTTCCCTGCATCTAATGCAGTTGCATTTAATGCCTTTTTCCCTTGTTTTTTCCTTAACCAGTTGTCTTAGGTTAGTGTGTTTTACTCCTGCAGAAACAATGGTGGATGGAATGTCTCTCTGGATTCGCATTACTCTCATCCATTTGGGGAAAAAAGTTTTTGCTTCGGCAATCAATTCAGCTGCCTTTTTAGTGGAGAGAGGAGTAAATTCCTTTTTCTTCCATTTATCATGGAGCTTTGTGCCCTCTATTACAAGACATGGATAAATCTTCAGCATGTCTGGTTTGAAGGAAGGATTGGAGAATATTTCCTTGAACATCTTTAAGTCCTTTTTTTTATTGGAGAAAGGCAGGCCAGGCATTAAGTGATATGCTACCTTGAATGCAGAGTCTTTTAGCAGGGAAGTTGATTCAATTACATCCTTTACTGTGTGGCCGCGGTTTATTTTTTTATAAATGAAGTCATCAATGTTCTGGACTCCTAATTCTACTCTTGTCCCCCCAAAAGAAAGCATTCTGTTTATTTCCTTTTTCCTGCAGTAATCCGGGCGGGTTTCAAACGTAATTCCAATCAAGCGATTGCGGGAGGTTTCCGCCATTTTTTTGGCTTTTTCCAGGGAAGAAGTTTTTTTTCTGTTCACTGCATTAAAGCATTCAAGCATGAATTTTTTCTGATGACTCAATGGAGAGGCAGGAAAGGTTCCTCCCATTACAATTAATTCAATTTTTTCAGTGCTTTTTCCAATGGTTTCCAATTGCTCTATTCTGTTATGGATTTGTTTTTCTGCATCAAATTCATTGCTTAATGCCCTCATTGTCGCTGGTTCTTTTCCGGTATAACTTTTTGGTGTTTGAATTCCTTTCCATCCAGAAGGGCAGTAAATGCATTCCCCTGGACACTTAAATGGTTTTGGCATAATGCTTACAACTGCAATTCCGCTGAGGGAACGGACTGGTTTAATGGAAAGAAGTTCCAGTAATTTCTTGTTTCTGTGTCTTGCATAAGAGAGTATTGTTGGGTTTGAGGGAAGGGAACTTAAAGCAAATTTTTTTGCGAGCTTTAGCTTGAATTTATTTAATTGTTCTGGGGAAGCAATCCTTCCTTCATTTATTGCATTAATTATTTCCAGGGAATAATCTTTTTCTTTCATGGAGAATCAATTAGAAATCTTTAAGGGAACAAAAGGGAGATAAAGGAATTAATTAAGTAATAGGGAAGAAGGGTAAGGGAAAAAAATGGAAAACCATAGAGAGTGGAAGAGAATTTGTTTTTTATAGTGGGTTGAATGGTTAGCTCTGAATCAAAGTATTCAAGCTCTGAATCATTCAGTTTTGAAGTAAGAATGAATTTGAATTCCTTTATGTTTCCTGCCCCGCCAACTGTTCTGGGGGATACTTTAACTTCAAAGGAATTCATTTTTCCTGCTTCAACGAGAACCTCTTTTTTCTCCATCCAATAGGTTGGAAGGGTTGAACTTATTCCCACATAATGGTCTGCAATGGATTGATTGAAGAGTGTTACAGTGTAAGAGACTGGTTCCCCTACTACAGTGGACTGTTTTAAGTTTTGTATATTTGCAAACAGCAAGTTATTTTTCACGTTAAAGACTGCATCAAAATATTCAGTAGAGGAAGGGACTTCTTCATTGAATAACTTTATTCTTATGTTTTTGGTTCCTTCTTCTTCATCTGGAGAAACCATTAACTTTAATCCAATTGTTTTTCCATAATCAACTGCTGGAAATTCCTGCCATCCAGAAGGAAGGAAACCCTTTTCCACTGCTGCCTTGCTCCAGTTGAGTTCGCTTCCTGATTCAACGGAAAAAATGAATTCAATTGTTTCTCCTGGAGAGATCTTTCCTGCCTCAATTAGGTTTCCATTGAATGCCCTTTCTTCGACTGGCTTATAAATCTGAATCTCTCCATTAACCAGAGAAAACAGCAAAAAGAGAAACATGAATGAAAGAAGTTTTTTTAACACCTTTTCCCCCAATAAATAGAAGTATCAGAAAGAAAATAAAAAGGATTACTATGAAGCTTCTTGCATTGGGGGATATTCATGGAAGAATTGAAGGATTAAGAGAGATACTGGAAAAAGCAGGAAAAGTGGATTTAATTGTTGTTACCGGGGATTTCACTTCATTTGGATCGAGGGAAAAAGGGGAAGAGGTATTGAATGAATTGAATTCATTTAATAGTGAGATAATTGCTGTTCCAGGAAACCTGGATTCCAAAGAAGTAATGGATTTACTGGAGGAAAAAGGGATTTCATTGCATGGAAAGAGCAAGAGCATTGAAGGATATGAATTTGTTGGTTTTGGCGGGGCAAGTAACGCAATAGGAGAAATAATTTTTCTTGAACAGCAAATTCTTGAAGGCTTGAGGAATTTAATGAAGGAAAAGGAGAGAGTGATTCTTGTTACGCATTCTCCTCCAAAAGGCACTTCCCTGGACAGAACACATTTAGGAGAGCATATTGGTTCAGAGGCAGTGAAGAGAGTTATTGAGGAATTTCAGCCATTGCTTGTTCTTTGCGGGCATGCACACGAATCAGGAAGTGAGGAAATGATCGGAAGAAGCAGGTGCATTAATGTCGGTGCAGTAAAGGAAGGAAGAGCTGCATTAATTGAATTAAATAAAGAAATCAAGGTGGAAAGAATTGAAGTGTAAGGAAGAAGAAAGCAAAGCTGGAACAAGGTTCAGGATGGTTAAGGAGAGGCATTCGAAGAGATTCAATAAGGCAAGGAAAGAAAAGGAGGCAGATGAGAGAATGATTCCTTTATGTAAATTCATTGCCGGAACAAAGAATTACTTTACTTCTTCTTCCTGTGCCGGAAGAATACTTTTACTGAAGGTAAATGAGAAAGGAGACAAAAAGGAAGCTTCCTTCCATAGAAAATGGCACAGGAAAGTGAAATTGGAAGAGGTGTGGAATGGAATAGAGGAAAAAGTGAATGAAAGGGAATTGTGGTTTAAGATGGAGCCATTCATTATTCATGTTGGAACGCATTCCCTGGATAAAGCGAATAAATTGCTTGAAGTAATGAATAAGGCAGGAGTAAAGAGAGGAGGCATTATTGTTGCAAAGAAGGGAAAATTCATTGTGGAAATGAGCGGTACACAGAACATGGCTTTTCCGGTAAAGATTGGAGAGAAAATAATAATTGAAAAGAATTATCTGAAAAAAGGAATAGAGAAAGCTAACTGGAAGATTGAAAAGAATTACTGGAATTTAAAGAGAGTAGAGAAAGAAATGAAAAAGGAATTAAAGTGAAGGGAATGAATAAAAGAAAAGAAATAACAAGAGCATTAACTACTAAGAGATATCCTGTAAGGGGGCTCGATGGGAAAAATGCTTTTCTTGTGATAGATGGATTAAGAGAAGCATCAATAAAATTAGAAAAAAAATTTCCGGAAGAATTTGTTGGCTTGTCCTTAATTGGAAGCAGAGTGAGGGGTTATGCCACAGAAAAAAGTGATGTAGAAGTTGGACTAATTTCATATGGATATTCAATGGAACATTATTCAAAAATGAGTGAAATAGTCAGCCATGCTTTAACCAGAAGAGGCATTGAATTTGATCCATTGTACTCTTTTCCTTGTGTATTCGATGGAATATTTTTTGAAGGCAAGCCCAGATTACGTGAAGCAAAAACCGTGGCAGAATTGTTTGGGTTAGTTAGTGGAAGAAAAATAAACAAGCTTAGATATGAAGTCATAAAACACATAAAGACAAATTTAACCTCCGGAGAGGCAAAAAGATTTTGGAGTGCTGTTAGAAAAAAATATTCTGAACTGTTTTTGGAATATAAAGGTAAAGGTTACCAAAGACTAATAAACGGAGGAGTCCCACGCAGAAAATTATGTGAAAGAAGAGAAAAATTTGGACTGCCTTCTCTAGAAGAAACAGAAGCAATGATGAGGATAAAAGTCAGATCTACCAAATCAAAGAGCCCTAGAACGAAATTTGCTGTTAAACGCGATAAAACAAAGATTTGGAGAGTAACAAAATCAAGGCGAATTAAATGAATAAAAGAATCTTCATTGCAATCAATCTCCCCTCAGAGGCAAGGAAGGAAATTTATGAAAGGATTAGTAAAAAGATTGATAAAGAAAAGTGCAAGGTAGTGGGGGAAAAGAACCTGCATATTACTCTGAGGTTTTTGGGTTATCTGGGAGAGGAAGCACTGGAAGAATTGAAGGAAAAAATGAAGGCATTGAGTAAGGAAGAAGGATTCAGGGGAAGAATTACTGGAGTGGGAGAATTCAATGGAAGGATTGTGTGGATTGGAATGGAAGAAGGAAAGGAAAAAATGAATGAATTAAGCAATAAATTGAGTGAAGTGATTGGAGTTGGGGATGAGAGGTTTCATCCTCATGTAACGCTTGCAAGGGTAAAGAAAATGATGTATGAAGAGGTAAAGGAATTAAGGAAAGAATTGAATGAATTGAATTATTCCAGAGAAATTGAAGTAAAGAGTGTGGATTTAATGGAATCAGTCTTGGAAAGAAATGGTCCAAAGTACTTATTGCTTCAGTCTTTTCCTCTAAAGTTCCTCTGACACTCTTTCAAGAACAGAGGTTGGATTGTAGTAGTATTCCTGGATTACTTTTTCCACTTCTGGGTTGGAGCGGATTCTTTTCCTCACCATCCATTCAAGTATTCTTTCCCTGATTTCTATTTCCTTGAATACCTCTCGCTTTGTTTTTCCTGTTTCCTGGGCTAGTTTTTCTATTATGTGGGAGGGAACATCTGTTTTCCTTAGGGTGTCTTCTTCTCTTCTCCAGGTATAGACTTCCCCCAAGAGAACTGTGTCCTCCATTCTGCTTATTTCAGTTATCTGTGCAATCCTTCTGATTATTCCCTTGTCTTTTAAGTACATTCTATACTGAACAACAAGCAAGTCAAGCAATGGAATCATTACCTCTGGAACATTCATTGGCTGGCTTTTAAGTCGGGTAATCATTTCCCTTCCGCTGTTGGAGTGAAGGGTTCCCATTATTCCCTTATGGCCTATGTCCATTGCAGTGAATAAGGTTTGTGCTTCATCTCCTCTTACTTCCCCTACAATTATTCTGTCTGGACGCATTCTTAAGGCATTTTGCAGCAATTGGTCCATTGTTATTTCAGGGGTTTTTGGAAGAGAGGGCTTTGCCTCCATTTGGATCCAGTTCTTTCTGTTGCCTAAATGAAGTTCTGGAGTGTCCTCTATTGTGATTATTCTCTGGTTAAAATAAACAAAAGAGGTTAAGGCATTAAGAGTAGTTGTCTTTCCTGTTCCGCTTCCTCCGGTGACAAGTATATTCATTGGTTCTATCCCCAATCCTTCAACCATTGCCCAAAGAAAAGCCCCTACTTCCGAAGTAAGAGTATTATTGATTATTAAGTCAATTATGCTTAGAGGAATCCTTGTGAATTTTCTTATAGTGAGAGAAGGGCCGAAAGGGGTTGCATAAGCAGAAGTAGCGTTTGCCCTGCTTCCATCAGGAAGTCTTGCATCAAGCAAAGGCGCACTATCATTTATTTCCCTGTTCACTGTCCTCGCAATCCTGTCAATCAGCCTATGAATGAATCCGTCCTTTAACACCAAAAGATTTGTTTCGCACATTCCGTATTTCTTGTGGAAAACAAATGCCGGCTGGTTGTAACCATTAACCATTATTTCCTCCAACCAATCATCCCTCATTAAAGGAGCCAGATAACCATAACCAATACTGTAATCCAGTACTGAATCAACAAAGTCCCTTTCATGCATTGCAAAGGAAAGGTGTTCCTTCACTAAAGCCATTAAATTCATTTTTAGGGCTGAAAGTATTTCTGCATCAGGAATTGTGTGAATGCATCCGCTCATCTCTATTGTGTGAACAATAGTTTCATTAAATCCAGAGAGAAACTCCTTTGGAATCTTTTTTTTAAAGGAAGGAGTTATTTCACTGGAAGTAATCTTTCTGGTTATTACGCTTCTCAGTATTTCAGCTAACTCCTTTTCTTCCTCCAGAAGCCTTATTGGCTTTACCTCGTAAAGGAAACAGGGATATCTCTCTCTCACAACTATGTCTCCATAAGAGTCAATCACATTTCCTTTAAAAGTTTCAGTTGGGTTAACCATAAACAATACCTCGACCTTATACCTCAACCTTATTATAGAATATAGTTATTATATTTAAGGATTGCCTTTTATCTCAGAGGAGAGGAAAAAAGGAATGGGGAAAGGAATTAAAGGAATAAAGAAAAAAGTCCTTAGAAGGATAACTCCATCAAAAAAAGAAAACAGGAAGGAATTAAGTATTGCTGGAAGGCTGGAGAAAAAAATTGAAAGGATGAGGGGAAAACATGTTGAAGTGATTCTTGCAGGAAGTCTGGCAAGGAACACTCATTTAAAGGGAGACAAGGACATTGATTTATTCATTTTATTTGATAAGGCTCTGCCAAGAGAAAAATTTGTAAGAGAAGGATTAAGGATAGCAAAACAAGCAATCAAGGGAAAACAATGGGAAATAGATTACGGAGAGCATCCCTACCTTAAAACAAAAGTGGAAGGCCATGAAGTAGAATTGGTTCCTTCCTACAAAATAAGTGATCCAATAGAATTACAGAGTTCAGTGGACAGGAGCCCTTTTCATAATGCTTATCTGAAGGCAAGACTGGATGATGGAAATAGGAAAGATATAAGAATTTTTAAGAGATTCCTGAAGGGGATAAACTGTTATGGTGCAGAATTAAAGGTCCAGGGTTTTTCCGGATACTTATGTGAGGTACTGGTTCTTTATTATGGAAGCTTTGAGAGAGTGCTGAAGAATGCAGTGAAGTGGAAGAAAGCAGAGATAATTGATTTGGAAAGGCATTACAATAAAAAAGATTACGGGGAAGTGAAAAAGAAGTTTGTTGAGCCGTTAATTGTGGTTGACCCCGTAGACAGGAGAAGAAATGCTGCAGCAGCTGTTTCAACGGAGAAGGTTAATTTATTCAGGGAAAAAGCAAGGCTGTTCCTGAAAAAACCTTCAATGGAATTCTTCTTTCCAAAAGCAATAAAGGTGCTGGGGAAAAAGGAATTGAAGACAAAACTGGATAAGAGAGAGATTTTATTGGTTGAACTGCCTTACAAAAAAGTTCACGAGGACGTTACCTTTGGACAGTTAAGGAGACTGCTTAAAAAATTGAGTAAAGAATTGGAGAGAAATGATTTCAGAGTGATTAAAGAAGATTTCTGGAGCGATGAACTAAAAAAAATGGTTTTATTGATTGAATTAAAGAAGTTAAAGCTTGGAGAAAGAAAAATTCATACAGGCCCGCCATTAAAAATGAAGGAACACAGGAAAAGGTTTCTGGAAAAGCACGGGGGAAAGGAAAAGGCAATTGTGAAAAAAGGAAAAATACAGGTAGTAATCCAGAGAAAACACGTTCATGCAAAAACAGTGATAGAGGAATCCTTTGAACAATTAGTAAAACAGTCTCCCGCCAAATTCATTGCAAAACAGGTAAAGAAAGAATTCAGCATAATGGAAAAGGAAGAAATTCTTTCAATTTACGGGGAAAAGGAATTAAAGCAATTCATTACTGAATTCTTGGAATAAGAAAGAAAGGGACGGGCCCAGAGGGACTCGAACCCTCATTGCAACGTCCGAAGCGTTGTGGTTTATCCATTAGCCTATGGGCCCTTGAAAAAGATTTATAAATCAATTACAATAGAAAATATATCTACCAAATTATTTAAAGGTAAAGTGATTTTGGAATGAAAAAATGCATTTCCTGCAACAAAGAAGTAACAAGGGATTTTGTTGAATTCAAGTGCCCTAAGTGCGGTAAAGCAGGCATTACTAGGTGTTTTAAGTGCAGAAGCACTTCAAAGGTTTATAAATGCCCTCAGTGTGGTTTTGAGGGACCCTGAAAGGGGGGTTGTTTTTTTGGGAAAAATACTGATTATCTTTAAATTGCTTCCAGAAGGCCCGGAAGAAGTGGAAAAGGTTGAAGCAGGAATAAAGGAAAAACTGGAAGGGATAGCAGAAGTAAAGGAAATAAGAAAGGAGCCAATTGGTTTTGGCTTGAGTGCAATCAAGGTTGCAGTAGTGATTCCTGATAAGGTTGACGGACTGAATGACAAGGTTGAAGGGAAATTGAGAGAGATTCCTGGTGTTAGTCAGGTAGAAGCAGAGGCAACAACCTTAATCTGATTTTTTTAACCGCGACAAATTTTCGTGCAAAGAATTAAATAGGATAATGCAGTTTTATTATAGGGTGATTCTATATGCCAGGCTTTAAAAAAGGATTTAAAAACGCTGGAAGGTTGGGTCAAACCTCAAAAAGCATGTTACACCCAGTAC
>JBDRIL010000048.1:0-25664 GCA_043815885.1 archaeon
CAGGACTGCGGTGAATGTCCTGCTCCTGACACCGGCGGCGGTGGCGGAGGAGGCGGAGGAGGTGGCGGAGGTGGCTGCTCTCCTACGTGGGAATGCACTGCATGGAGTGAATGCACTCCAGAAGGAAAACAGGCAAGGGAATGCATTAAATCAAATAAATGCTCTAAAGATACTGGAAAGCCAGCAGAGGAGCAGGAATGCTTCTATGTCGAACCAGTAGAAGAAGAAACAACTCCAATGGTTGAGGAAAGCGATGGAACAGGAGAAACTACTTCCAATTATCCTTCAGGCGAAGAAGCAATCGGCGGGGAAGAGGAAACAACTCCTGGAACAGGAGGATTTATTCCTGCAACAGGATTCTTTGGATTGGGGGCAACAAACGAGGCAATGCTGCTTGGGTTAATTCTATTGGTGGCAGTCCTCTTAATTGGATTATTCTATATAAAGAGAAAAGGAAAAGAGGAAAAGACTTCAACTAAAAAGAAGAAGTAATTCTTCTTTCTTTTTTTTATCTTTTTTTCACGTAAACTTTTTAATGAGTTTAATCCTAATTTTTTTAATTCAGTGGAAAAGTGATTTTAATTGATTAGAAAGAGATGTCCGCCAAAGCGCTTAAAGAGAATAGAAAGAATACTCAAAAGGGATGCCCACAAGATGAGAACCCTTGGAAGAAAACGTGTTCTTATAGAGCGTTTATCGGGCAAAAAAGCTGAAGTCTGGGGTTACAATAGTTTTCTTGAAAGATACAATAATTTTCACTGGATGTTTATGCCTCTAGTGAAAGAAGAAACAGGTACAGAAAATTTTCGCAGAAAAAGCCAGAGGAAACGTTTGGAAAAACACAGCTATTCTTTTGAAATGCTTCAAAAAGAAAAAGGAAGGCTTGTTAGTAGAACAATAAAGGCAATGACCAGACATTACGAGCCTTTTGGGTTAAAAGAAAAAGAATTCAAGAAAAATGCCGGGCCATTGCTTTACGAATTATATCTTTTTCTTAGGAGCAAGGGCTTCACTAATCGCGAATTAATCTCATAATTATTTGCACTCAATCACTCTTTTCTCTGTAATGATTTTGTGGGCGTGTTTGTCGTGTTTTTTTGAGGGAAGCTTTTTATTGCTTATTTGATTCTCGAAGGCAAGTGCAATCACTGGAACTGATTTCTTTACTTTTTTCAGGAATGAATCGTAATAGCCTTTTCCGAAGCCAATCCTGCATCCTTTTTCGTCAAAGGCAATTCCTGGCACAATTATTAATTCCAGTTCTTTTTCGTTTACTGGGCGGAGGAATTCCCTTTTTGGCTGGAATAATCCAATCCTGCTGGAAATCAATTCCTTTTCAAAGTCCCTTACCTCTGATAAATAAATCTTTTTCTTTTTGAAGTCAGTAATCGGAATAACTATTCTTTTATTTTTCTTTATTGACTCCTTAATTAATTCGTGTGTTCTTGCTTCATTCCTGAAGGAAATATAACTCATTATGGTTTTGGCTTCAATGAATTCAGGCAATTCAAGCAGTTTTTCCTTTATTTCATTGCTTTTCTCGAATACCTCCAGCTTGGAGAGAAGGTTTCTCTTCGATAAAAACCTTTCCCTGAGTTCTTTCTTCATTTCCTTTTCAACCATAATAAAGCGTATTGGGATAAGTTTTTTAATGATTAGAGTGATTATTCTTAATGAATTATAATGCAGGAAAAAGAATCAGTTACATCTCTTTCAAGAATTATTGACGAGCAGATAGACAGGGTATTCAATGAAATAAACCTGGAAGTAGAGGGAATGCAGGAGATTTCGGCAAAGGAGTTAATGAAAAAGAAATGTGATTCAAGCGGGCTTTCAGCAATAATTTATTCCCGTGTAAGGCCTAAAGAAGCAGATAAAGGAGAAATGGAAGTTAAAGGAAACCTTGTTTCTGTAATGCCGATTGATTCAATGCTGATGCTAATTGATTTATTGGAGGGAAAGGAATTCAATTCAACCACCCACTTAAATGACAGGAAATTAATTCCAGTTAAAAGGACATGGAATGACTTGCTTATTGCATTCATTCAGGGAATAAATAATTACTTTAAGATTGAGGTTGAATTCAGTGAACCAAAGATAGTGGTTTCATTGAAAGAAAACCTGGCTGATTTCTGTACCACTGGCTTAATAGAAGAAAAGAATGGTTTACTGGTTGAAGCAGGATTTGATGTAGGCGGCACACAAATAAACGGGAAACTCTGCCTCTTTCTCTCTTATCCCGATGAAAACAACTTACTGAAAAGGGCTGCAAATGAGTGAAGCTGAATTAAAAGAATTAATAGAAGAAATAAAGAAGAAACCAGAAAAGACAATAAACCTCAGGGAAGGAACCGAAAAGAGGGCTTTGCTGCCAGAAGAAAAAAAGAGTTTTATTGTAAAGATTCCTTCAATCCAGCACAAGAAAGCACTGGTATTGCTGACAAAGAAACTGCTTGAAAACAACAATAAAATATTGCTTGTCAGCCTAATGAGGTTAACTGACCCGCTAAAAAATGAGTTAACGGAATCAGGAGTAAACTTAAATCAAATCACGTTTATCGATGCCATAAGCCAGAAGCTATCAAATAACCCGCTTGAAGCAGAAAGAACGATATTTGCTTCCTCACAGGATTCATTTGCAGAGATAAGAGACTTAATAGACGAAAAAGCAAGAAGCCTAAATCCAAGAATAATATTATTCGATTCACTGTCAATAGTAAATGTATTTGTAAAAAAAGAGCAATCACTTGTCTTGCTTGACGACCTTATTGCAAAGACAAAAGCCTACAAGTGCAAGAGCTACTTCACTATACTGGAGGAAGACCTTAACCCTGAATACGAAACCGCATTAAGTGAAACAGTGGATGAACTCCTTCCAATAAATAAAATCATTCCTGAAAGCCTTCTTCCAAAAAAAACGCCAAAACCAGTTAACCCAGCAAAAATAAGCTTAAATAAAGTTCAGGCCACCCAAGTAAAAAAAGAATTAAAAAAATTGAAGGCCCTGGCCAAAAAAGTTAAGCCAGAACCTGTCAAAAAGGAAGCAGAGAAACCAAAAAAAATTGAGCCAGAGAAAAAGAAGAAGCAGTTCAAGCCAAAAATAAAGAAAATTCCTGAAATAAAAAAGAAGCCAGTAAAAATAAAAGGTTTAAGCGAAGAAGAGAGAATAAAGCTAGAGAAAAAACTTTCATTGATTGAAAGAAGCCATGAATTAGGGATAATAAGCGATAAATCCTATATTGAAGGAAAAAAAGAGATAGAAAGAAAACTTTCAAGCAAATAAAAGGAAAAATTTATATACAAAAGCATTATATCATATTATACAGTTGTTTTTTTGAGGTGTGCTGATGCCAAAGAATAAAACCAGAAAAAGGAAAAGAGTCAAGGAAGTTAAGGTAAAAACCAAGGAGAGAGTATTGAGTTCAGCTTTAACGGAAATCGAAAACGAGTTAAAAAAATTAAAGAAAAAGAAAGCTGAAATGGAGAAAACAATCACTGACTTAGTTAAAAGCGTTACAGATACACAGAACGCGGAAAACATGCTGAGAAACAAGATATCTTCCTTGGTTGGAAAGGAATCCTTTCTCAACAGCAAGAAAGAAAAGATAAAGGAAAGCCTGAACAAGCTTAGTGAAAAGATTTCAAAGGTCAGCAAGATTGACGCTGAAATGAAGGAATTAGAGTAATTCCTTTCTCTTTTTTTATTGTATACCGAAGGTATACAATTTTTTTTGATAAAACTCCCAATTTGAGTATAACTCAAATGGGCCCCTTTGAATCCTTGGATTCAAATAGGGTTTCTTAAAAGTTTTTTTATTTATTCTTACTCTATAATAACTTCAATAAATTTTTCCTGAATTTCTTGAGATCCTTTTTCTTTATTTTTCCGCCAGCAGCAGGTATATGGCCTCCTGCAAAACTCCCTTCCAGATTCTTGGTTGCTTTTTCCAGTAAATCATTCACTTTAACCCTGAAATCCTGTCTCCTTGCACTGATATCAATAACTCCTTTCCCTAAATCCTGCACCACTACAACTGTCCTGCCAGGATTAGCAAAAGAAATCCTGTTAATTAAAGGAGATTTTATTGGATAAATGGGTTTAATGTAATAATAAATTAATTCCTTTGACGGAAAGAATTCAGCTCTTTCCTCAAAAGAGGAAATCCATTCATCCAGTTCCTTTTCAAGTCTTTCTCCGTAACGCAGGAATTTCTTCTTCATCATCTCTTTTGGTTTTTTTGCCTTAACCATTAAATTAATTACTTTTTCCAATTCACCAAAAGAAATTGTTTCCACTGCATCAATCAAAAACTTTATCCTTGAAAGAATGCTTTCATTTATTGGGCCTTTTATTTTTTCCTTCTTCATCGCATTAAGAATGAATTCCTTCCATTTCTTTGTTCCATTGTCTCCAATGATTCCAACTGCAGCAATCCATCCAGCCTCATCCAATTCAATTAATCCAGAGAATAAATCAAAGCACAGCTTTGAAGCAGGATAAAGGCTTCCGTCAACAGAAGAAATCATTTGGCTCTTAATCATTACAGTTTTCCTGGAATTCAAATCAGAATAAATTTTATGGTGATCCAGAACAAGAATAGAAGCAAATCTCTCTACTTTCTTTACGTTAGAGGGTCGCTGGTCAAGGGAAAGGTCTACAGCAATTAATCTGTTTACCTTCAATTGTTTTAATTTTTTTATTGTTTTATTGGTTAGAGAAATTTCCCCGTTTTCTTGATGCAAGAGAACTGGAGAAGGTTTTCCCAGCTTCTTTAATGCCTTTACCACTATTGCCGCAGAACAGACTCCGTCAGCATCAGTGTGATGAATTAACGCAAGTTTATCCTTCTTGTCAATTCCTTCAATAAATTCCTTGAATAAGCAAAGATATTTTTGTTCTTTCATTTATTGATTCTGAAAAGGAAAAGTATTTAAATGAAGTCTTGTTATTTAATATCAAAGGACAAATTCCGTTTATATATTTTTGTCCTTTAATAGCCATCAAAAGACATTAAAAAAGTTTCATAATTAATGTCTTTTGATATAATTAGTAATAGGTTTTTATAGGAGGGATTTATTCATGGCTTATAGTCACAAAAACAGCAGGGAAGTTACATATTACCTGCATCAAAAAGGAAGATTATATTACTTTTCAAAAGACCCTTCTGGAGGAATTGACCTTCCTGACAAGTTCATGGTAGTGGAAAGCGAGAAAACCGGTCTTCCAATGGTAAAAAAGAAGTGAGAGACATGAAACTAAAACAATTGCATGACTTTCTGGTAAACGAGGGAATAAATGCAGACCCCAGGGGAAAAAAAGAAATAGATTCCATGCTTGAAGAAAACAAGAAAAATTACAAGGAATTAAAGGAAGAAGAAAAAGAATTATTTGACAAGGAAAGTTTGTGGAATCCCTATCCAGATACAAGAGTTCTTTACGGAAAAGAGGACAAAAACATAAAGAAGATATTCATCGGAATAGACATGGAAGGAGAAGAACTATTGCTTGCAGACAGACTGAATGAAAAAGGAGAAAAAATTGATTTAGTTCTTGCACACCATCCGGAAGGAAAAGCCCTTGCAACCCTCTATTCAGTAATGCACATGCAGGAAGAAATCCTTCACCAGGCAGGAGTCCCGATAAATGTGGCGGAAGGAATAATGAGGGAAAGGATTGGAGAAGTGGAAAGAGGTCTCTCAGCAGTAAACCACAGGAGAAGCGTGGATATTGCAAGACTGCTGAAGATTCCGTTGATGTGCTGCCACACTGCATCAGACAACCATGTAGTGCAGTTTATTAGGGAGCTGCTGGAAAAAAAGAAGCCACAAAAAGTAAAAGACTTAATGAATATTTTACTGAATATTCCTGAATACAGGTTTGCTGCAATGAATGGAGCAGGACCAAAAATATTTATTGGTTCAGAGGAAAACCGTTGCGGAAAAATCTATGTGGACATGACTGGAGGAACTGAACCCGCAAAGGAAGTATACGAGAAACTTGTCCAGGCAGGAATTGGAACAGTGGTTGGAATGCATTTAAGCAGTGAACATAAAAAGGAAGCAGAAAAAAACAAATTCAATTACGTTGTTGCAGGGCATATTTCATCTGATTCCATTGGATTGAATCTATTACTGGATAAACTTGAAAGAAAAGGAAAATTCCAGTTCATTGAAGGAAGCGGATTCAAGAGAGTAAGAAGAAAATGAAGCAAAAAGTAAACGAGTTATTCAGGGAAACAAAGATTGATTCTATTTTAATCAGGAATTTTTCTTCTTCCTCTGACCCTAATTTTTTTTATTTCACTCAATTGTACGGGGGAAATTATTCAATCAATTCACTCATCCTGGGGAAAGGAAAGAAACCACTGCTCTTAAGCAATAAACTGGAATTTGATTCAATTCCAAAAAGCACTCTCTACAGCAAGAAAATATTTGAAAAAGAAAAAGAAATGCTTCAACTATTAAAACAAAACCTTAAAGGAAAGAGAATTGGAATCAATGCAAAAATATTTCCCCTTTCCTCCTGCAAGAAATTAAGGAAAATTTTAAAAGGAAAGAAGCTAGTTGATGTTTCTGCTTCACTGGAAAAAATAAGGGAAACAAAGACAAGAGAAGAAATAAAAAAGATAAGAAAAGCGTGCAGCATCAGCCAGAGAGTGCTTGATTCAGTTCCATCTATTTTCAGAAAAGGAATGAGTGAACTGGAATTAAGGAATGAATTAGAGTACAGGGCAAAAAAACTGGGAGGAGAAGATTTTTCCTACAAAACAATTGTTGCTTCAGGAAAAAATTCTGCTTTCCCCCATCACAGGACAGGAAACAAGAAAATAGTCAGAGATTCAATTCTGCTCATTGATTTTGGCGCAAAGTATAAGGGATACTGTTCTGATTTAAGCAGAACCTTTTTTGTCGGAAAAGCAAAAGAAAAACACAAAAAAATTTATTCCACTGTCTACAGAGCACAGCAGGAAAGCATTAAAGCAGTAAGGGAAGGAATGGATTCAAAAAAATTGTTTCTCACAGCAGACAATAAACTGAAAAAGGAATTAAACCAGAACCTAATCCATGGATTAGGGCATGGAGTTGGAATTGAAGTGCATGATTTCCCGGGAAAAATAGGGAAAGAAAAATCCTTCAAACTGAAGGAAGGAATGATTCTGGCTATTGAGCCAGGCTACTACAAAAAAGGCTTTGGCGGAATGAGAATTGAAGACACTGTACTAGTGAAAAAGAATTGCTTTGAGCCCTTAAGCAGGGCACCAAAAGAATTAATTGAATTATGAATTATATTTTATTTATGCCTATCCAGCTCTCTGATGCAAAGAAATTGATTGAAGGGATCCTGAATAAAAGGGAAATGTTATTGGTTACTGGAGAGTGTTTTGTGAGGTATCAGGGGAGGGCTGGAAGCAAGCTCCCGAAAGGAAAGAGAATGCTGATGGTTAAGGCTGACAAGAGCTTTGCCATTCACCAGAACCGTTTTCTCAGGCCAGTAAATTACATGATGAATGCAGTTGTTTCAACTAAATTAAAGGAAAACGTATTGGTTATAGAGGCATTAAAGAGAAAGCCAAAAGAATTAATTGAAGTTTTTTTTTACTCTGTTGATTTTGTGAAGGGATTAGAGATAGAGGGAGAAAAGGATTTGAGTTTGTTTGGTTCAGAAAAGGAACTCTCTGACCAATTAATGCAGGACCTTTCCCTTATTGAACCAGGATTGAAACCATTAAAGCAGGAAAGCCCTTTAAGGAAAGGAGTAATTGATATTCTTGCAGAGGATTCAGAGGGAAGTATTGTTGTAGTTGAAGTGAAGAGAAGAAGAGCTGACCTGAATGCAGTGAGCCAGTTGCAGAGATACATGAAGCAAGTGGAAAAAATAAAGGGAAAAAAGACAAGAGGCATTCTCTGTGCTCCTTCCATTGGAAAGCATTCAATGGAATTACTGGAAAGAAGTGATCTGGAATTCTATAAACTGGATTACGAGATCTCCAATCCAAAAGCAGAAATAAAAGGTCTCCAGAAAAAACAGAAAGGAATAAAGGACTTCATTGAGGGAAAACAATAGGGTTAAAAAAGTTTTTGTGGGAGAAACAAGTAATGGTGAATGCTTCAATCTATAAAACGATTTTTGGAGTTAAGCTGACTCATAAATCTGTTTTTTTACTGGCTTTTCTGGCTTTATTCCCTAACATACTGGGAATGATTTCATTGAATACTCCATTCGGATTCAATTTTCATTTCTTTCAGATACTGATTTTTTTGGCTGCAGTGCTTTATGGTCCAGTTGGAGGAGCAACTTCAGGTTTATTTGGCTCTTTTTACACTGCAGTAATACTGAATAATCCTTATATTATTGTTGGAAACATTATTCTTGGACTTTTTACAGGAGTGTTTGTAAGAAAGAAGATTCCAGTTGTTGGTGCGGCAATGCTGGCTTTTTCCATTCAATTGCCCTGGCTGTGGTACAGTGACATCTTTCTTGCAGGAATGAATGTAATGGCAGTGAACGGAGTAATGATTGCTTTGTTTGCTGGAAACCTGTTCTGGGCCTTGATTGCCTCTGGCAGTTATAAAAAAATAAGGAGTTTAATAAGGTGAATTAATGATGTTTGGGAAATGCAGGAAGTGCGGAAAAAAAGATAAATTACAGGGAGGATTGTGCGAGGACTGTGCAAGCGAGGAAGAAGCAAAATTTAATCCATTGAATGACGACAGAGAAAAGTTTTCAAAGGAAGAACTGGAGAGAGAGGTTTCAGAGAGAAGAAGGGACAAAAAATTCTGGAGCAAGTTCTAAAAAACATAAGTTTATATTTTTATCGAAAAAAAGAGATAGTATCCTAAAAAAATCAATGGAGAGTTTGGAATGGACAAGAAAAAAAGAAAGGAACTGAAGAAAAAGTTTTCTGAAGAAGAAGATGATGACTGGGTGGAAGAAAAAGACGAAAAAAACGAAGAATACGAGGAACCAGAAGAATACGAGGAACCAGAAGAATACTCTTATTGATTAAATCATTTTTTTATATTTTCATTTTTCTTCCTGCGTATTCACTGTTTGTTTCTTCTATCCTGATTAATTGATTGTATTTAGCGTTTCTCTCGCTTCTGGCTGGAGCGCCGAATTTACTCTGGGAGGCATTAATCCCTACAGCCAGGTCAGCTATAAAGGAATCCTCTGTTTCACCGCTCCTGTGCGATACAATCAAACCCCAATCATTTTTCAGGGCGAAATTTCCTGCTTTAATTGATTCAGTTATGGTTCCAATCTGGTTTATCTTTAAAAGCAATGCATTACAGCTTTTTTCTTTCACTGCTCTTTCAATCCTCTTCATGTTAGTTACAAGCAAATCGTCTCCAACTATCTGTACTTTTTTTCCCAGTTTTTCTGTTAATTCTTTCCATCCATTCCAGTCGTCTTCACTTAAAGCGTCTTCCAGAGAATAAACAGGAAACTCTTCAACCAATTCCTTATAGAAATCAATTAATTCTCCAGCCAAATACTCTTTTTCCTTAATGAAGTAATTTCCTTCCTTAAAGAATTCAGAGGCAGCTGAATCCAATGCAAAGAAAACTTCTTTGCTGTAGCCAACTTCTTCCGTTACTTTTTCCATTAATTCAAGCCTCTCTCTCACGTTGTCTATTGCCGGAACAAATCCTCCCTCGTCTCCAAGCAATACTCCCTGAAAGCCGAACTCTTTCTTTAATTCTTCTTTTAGTGCTGCATAGATTTCGGCTCCAATCCTTAATGCAGTTGAAAAATCCTTTGCCTTGACTGGAGCAATCATGTGTTCTTGGATATCGTTATCAATTCCTGCATGCCTGCCTCCATTCAATACATTCATTTGAGGAACAGGAAGAAAGGACTTCTTTTTTCCACTTAACTTCAATAGATGCATATGCAGAGGCATTCCTTCCTCTAATGCCCCTAGCTTGCATAAAGCCATGCTAACTGAAAGAACTGCATTTGCTCCTAAAACTGACTTGTTTTCAGTTCCATCCAATTCAATCATTAATTCATCCAATTCATTTTGTTTTGAAGGATTTCTCCCCAGCAATTTTGGTGCAATCTTTTTGTTTACATTCTCTACTGCCTTTAAGACGCTTTTTCCATTGAATTGCTTTCCATTATCCCTTAACTCCAAGGCTTCATGGGTTCCAGTGGAAGCACCACTCGGAACAATTGCTCTTGCAGTAAATTTTTCTGAATGAATCTCTGCCTCAATGGTTGGAGTGCCTCTGCTGTCAAGCAACTGCCTTGCCTTAATTTTCTTTATTTTTCCCATAACTCAACGCCTGATTTAATAGAAAAAGAAACAAAAGTATTTAAACCTAAACTTCTTTATAGTTAATAGTGTTGTGATTCGGAGTTTGATTTAATGCCTATTACTCCTCTGCAAAAAAAGCCTTTTCCTTCAATGGGAGATGAAAAAAAGGTTCCAGGAAAAGGAAGGCTAATGATTAAAGGAATCAGAAGAAAAAAACCAGACGGAGACATCGTTATTTCTTATACCAGAAGCAAATAAAGTGGTTCTAGCGATGAATGAAAAAAAGTTAAAGATATTCACTGGCAATTCAAATGTAAAACTAGCCAGGGAAGTGGCTTCTTCCCTTGGAATTAAATTAGGAAAGGCTTCAGTAAAAAAGTTTGCTGACGGAGAAATCAATCTAAAGATAGGGGAATCAGTAAGAAGGAATGATGTTTTTGTCATTCAGTCTCTCTCTCCCCCTCAGAACGATCACTTAATGGAATTACTTATTTTTCTTGATGCATTGAGAAGGGCTTCAGCTGAAAGAATTACTGCAGTAATTCCGTGGTATGCTTACAGCAGGCAGGACACAAAGATTGGCCCAAGAGACCCGATTTCAGCAAAATTGGTTGCTGATTTGTTGCAGGTAGCAGGAGCTGACAGGATTCTTGCAGTGGACCTTCACTCAGAACAGATACAGGGCTTCTTTAATGTTCCTGTAGACAATCTTTCTTTTTCATTTATTGCTGCAGCTTACTTCAATAAAAAGAAATTAAATAATCTCTGCGTTGTTTCTCCAGACGTAGGAGGAGTAAAGAGGGCAAGGAATTTCGCTAACCTTCTTAAGGCAAGGCTTGCAATAATCGATAAAAGACGTCCTAGAGAAAATGAATCAGAGGTAATGCATGTAATAGGAAAAGTAAAGGGAAAGACATGCATATTGTTTGATGATATAATTGATACTGGCGGAAGCATGTGTAATGGAGCCAAAGCATTAAAGGAGAACGGAGCAAAGAAGGTAATTGCAGTAGCATCCCATGGATTGTTTTCAAGGGACGCAATACAAAAAATTGAGAAAAGCGAGATAAAGGAAATGATTGTCTCTAATTCTGTTCCAGTGAAATTAAAGGGAAAGAATAAAATTAAGTTTCTCTCTATTGGGCCATTGCTTGCAGAAGCAATCGACCACATCCATAAAGGAAAGAGTGTCTCAGAGTTATTCAGGGAAGAAAAATTCAGACAGGTAAAAATCGTTTAATTCATATCTATGTTTTTTATTTCTTTTTCTCTTTTAATAGTAATTGTTTTTTATTGTATACCGAAGGCATACAATGTTTTTTGATAAAACTCCCAATTTGAGTAAAACTCAAATGGGCCACTTTGAATCCTTGGATTCAAATAAGGTTTAGGAAAAGTTTTTTTTATGGATGTACTAAAGGCAATAAGAGAGAGAAAGAGCATCAGAAGCTTTGAAAGAAAGGAAATGCCTAAAGAGCACCTAAAGAAGTTAATGGAATCAGCCCAGCTTTCTCCAAGCGGTCACAACCTTCAGCCCTGGAAATTCATTGCAATAGAAGAACAGAAATTAAAGGATGAATTGATTGAGGCTTGTAATGGACAGGAATTCATTGCTAATGCTTCAGTAATAATTGCTGGAGTAACAAACACCAAGCTTTCAAGATATGCATTAATCGATACAAGCATTGCACTGGAACACATTGTATTGGAGGCAACAGAGTTAGGCTATGGAAGCTGCTGGATTGGTTCATTCAATGAAGACGAAGTAAAAAGCATTTTAGCAATTCCTGCTCATCTAAAAGTAGTCTGTCTTCTTGCAATAGGGGTAAAGAAAGGAATGCCTCCTGAAAGAAAAACCAGAAAGGAATTAAAAGAGATTTCCTTTCTGAATAAGTATGGAAGTGAGCTTAAACTATGAAGTATCTGGTTATTGCTGATATTCACTCTAATCTAGAGGCACTGGAAAAGGTCTTTGAAGAAACAGTAAGAATGAAGTTCGATAAAATACTCTGTTTAGGCGGAATTGTAGGGCACGGAGCTTCACCAAATGAATGCATTGAATTATTGAAAGAAAAAAAAGCTCTATGCATAATGGGAAACCATGACGCGGCATGCGTTGGATTGATGAACCTTAGCTGGTTCAGGCCTGAATCAAGGAAATCCATTGAATGGACTAAAAAGATTCTAACAGGAAATAATTTAGGGTTCCTGAAGGATTTGCCCAAATTTTTTTCCACTAAATTCCTTCTCACAGTTCACGGCACTCCGGAAAATCCATTAAAAGAACACATGGATGAAAGAAAGGCAGAAAAAACCCTGGAGCAGGTCGCAGAGGACTTGATTCTTGTTGGGCATAATCACAATCCATTCTATTACACTGAAAAAGAAAAAATGGTTGACATTAAAGGAAGCCACACAATCAAGTTTGAGGGAAAGAGAATGGTTGTAAGCATGCCTTCAGTAGGACAGCCAAGGGACGTGGACAACAGGACAGGATATGGAATACTTGACTTTGAAAAAAAGGAACTGGAAATAAAAAGAATTCACTATGATTGGAAGACGGCAGCAGAAAAAATAAGGAAAGCGGGTTTGCCGGAATTCTCTGCAACACGATTAGAGAAAGGAATATAGGGACAGACTATTTTTCAATATTTATTACAAATCTCTTTCCAAGGACTGGAGTCAAACGATAAAAGCTTATTTCAGAGTCCTCCTTTAACACTATTTTTTCCATTGATTTTCTTGGAATCCTTCCATTGATTTCAAACAAGAAGTAACCCTTCTTTCCGTCAATGCTTTCAATTAAATATCCATTGGGTTCTTTCCTAATCTCAATTCCAGGAGTTTCCCTGAAAGCGCTAAGGAGTGTTTCTCCCTTATTTGCCCTTATTACATACGCTTTTTCAACTGCAGTGAAAAGCTTTCTGATTGTTTCAAGATAAGCCTCTTTTATTTTAAGCAAGTGAGTGCTTCCTACCCTCCTTCTTTCAACCAACCCGTTTTTCTCTAAAACCTTTACGTGCTTGAATACAACTGGAACTGAAACGCCAATCTTTCTTGCTATCTCATTTAAGTGCATTTCCCGTTCAAAGAGGAGCTTTAATATCTTCCTTCTGTTCTCGTTCCCCAAAACCCTGAATAAATCCAAAAAAACACCATTAGCCTTTGGTTAATAATTATTAGCATAAAAAATGTTTTTAAAAGCAATTGCCTCTTCAAAGAATACTAATTCTGTTTTAGGAATCAGGGGGAATCTTATTGAAAAGAATATCTATTGTATTAGCATTGCTTTTCTTTTCATCTGTAGCATTCGCTTATCCAATGAATGCTTCGAATACAGAAATAGTTGATGCATTGAATTACCTGAAATCAAGGCAGGACAGTGATGGATGCATTGGAGGTTTTGCAGCAAGTGCTTGGGTAATCAGCGGAATTGTTGCAGCAGGAGAAAACCCTTCTTCAGCAGGATGGTCCTCTGGAAGCAAATCATTGGTTGACTGCATAAAAAAAGATTCTTCTTGGTTCAATGATTCAAGCAGGAATGCAACTGATTTTGAAAGGCAAATCATTGCAATAGTTGCAGCAGGAGAAGATCCAACAAACTTCAATGAACTGGATTATGTGGCGAAATTAAAGTCAATGCATGATGGAACACTGATGGGGGATGCTTCCTACATAAATGACGATGTATGGGGTGTGATTGCATTAATTGCAGCAGGGGAACCTTCTTCCTCCACAGAAATACAGGGAATGCTGTCTTTTATTGAATCAAACCAAGGAGCAGATAATGGGTGGAGTTGGGCTGTTGGCCAATCAAGTGATGCAGACAGTGCAGCTGATGCAGTAATGGCATTGATTGCAGGAGGGAAAGATCCTTCCTCAACAAACATCCAGAATGCAATGGATTACTTGAAAACACAGCAGGATTCAAACAATGCTGGCTTTATGTCTTGGGGTACAGCAAACCCTGATTCAACTTCCCACAGCATTGATGCAGTTGTTTCTGTTGGGGGGAATCCAACAGATGTTGCATGGCAGGAAAATGGAACCAATCCATTGGAATATCTCTTGGATTGGCAGCAAGCAGACGGAGGCTTCAGTAATCCTTATGCAGATCCGCCATTGACTTCAAGTGAATGGACTACAGCAAATGCATTAAACGCATTATTGGGGGAACCTTATCCAGTTGAAATAATGGAAACACTTTCAATGCGTATAAGGATTGAAGGCCCGACAGAAACAATAATGGATGAAGAAATTGTTTTGCCTGATTCAATTGAATTCATCTCAATCGGAGGAAGCAGCTACACTCTGGCAGAACCAAGCCTTTTAATGGGTTTACTGGAAGCAGGAACAGAGAATGGATTTTCAGTGAGTGTCAGTGATGAATGGTACCCCTCAATGGGATTCTATGTAACCGAAATAGCTGAAGAGGGGGCAGAAGGAATGAATGGATGGAATTACAGGGTCGATTATCATACTACAGGATTCCATTCAGCAGATAGTTTTATATGGCAGGAAAGTTCTCCGCCAACTCCCTCCCATAGTGAAGTAGTGTGGTTTTACGGGAGCTGGGACTCAAATGCATTAATGATTACAGCTGAAGAAACAAACGTTGAGGCAGGAGAAGATGTAAACGTGTTGGTAGAATATTATCATGAAGAAGACGATGCATGGTACGCTCTGGAAGGAGCAACAGTAAAAGGTTCTTCTACCGAAAAAACAACTAATGAAGAAGGAATTACCACAATAAATTTTTCATCCGGAGGAATGAAGCAGGTTTATGCAGAAAAAGAGGGAGGGAATTATTACAGGAGTAAAAAACTTGAATTCAATATAGAGGGTTCCCAACAAGAAAGTTCAAGTGTTGAAATGACTGGAGAAATAATCCCTGCAATATCGTTTTCAGTGAATCCTTCTTCACTTGATTTTGGCTCTTTTGGCCCAGGGTATTTTGTTTCGGGACAAAACCTTTTACTGGACAATGGAGGCTCTTGGAATTTGGAAGTAGATGCAGAGGTAACAGACAATGAAGGAACCCTGTATAGTTCAGCTCTTTTATTGAATGGAATCAGCTGGAATGATTTCTCAATAAGTATTGTAGCTGACAGGAGTGACTTTTTCAGGAGAGAGACTGTTTCAACTGCTCTAGATGTTCCAAGCGATTACTCTGGCACTGGAACAGAAACAGGAACACTAACTCTATGGGCCAGTGCAACAGGAATTCCATGAATAGGGAGAGGCAAGAAAAAATGAATTATTTCTCTCTTTTTTCTTTTCTTTTTCTTATTTTATTATTCACTAATGCATCTGCCTTGGGCCTTGGAGTAAATCCCGCTTACCTGGAATTCAATATTAATTCTAAAGAAGATTTGGGGGGAGAGTTTTTTGTTATAAACAATGATAAAGAGAAACTCAGATTCAATGTTTACTCTGACTCCAATGCAATTAATTTATTTCCAACTGATTTTATTCTTGAAGCAGGAGAAAACAGGAAGGTTTTAGTGAAAATAAATCCTGAATTATTGGAGAAGGATTTTAATGCAACTGTTTTCATTGTTTCCAGCAAGCTGCAAAGAACAGAGATAAGAACGGGAATAAAAATTTCTGTAAGGGTTAAAGTATTAAATAAGGAAGTTCTAGGGAAAGCCATAGAAAAGGAAATGATTGAAGAAAAAGAGGAGACAAAGGAGAAGGGAGAAGAAGTACCATTAACTGGATTCCTTTCACTTGCTTCAAGCCAAATAATTTTAGGAATCATAATAATTGCATTAGTTGTATTAACTGCAATTATTTTAAGAAAAAGAAAACAACAATAGATTAATTTCTCTTGTTTTACCTTATTAGGTTTTATCCTAACTATTTCTCTAGGTATTTAAAAACTCGCAATCAAGGTGTTCTTTATTAATTGAAAGGAAGTAAAATAAAAATGAATGAATTCGGAAAAACAATTTCAGTATTCCTGATAATTTTAGTGTTTTCATGCTTTTTTCCCTTGGCTTCAGCCAAAACCTCTGAGGGATACTTTCATTCAAGCGATTTCTATGTTGTAACCTTTGACGGGGAGGGAGACGCAATAGTTTCAGCAAAACTGAATATAGATAATTTCACTGAAGAAACAATTGATTCCTTTGATTTAGAGATTCCGGGAAGAGCAAGAATCTATAAAGCTGTCTTTGAGTATAATGGAAGAAGCGACTTAATTGATTATGATACTGATTTAACCTCTAATTCAACAATCTTGCATCTTTACTTGCCTGAAGAAATTGAGCCAAACAGAGGGGCAAGCATTGTATTAATGTACAAGATAAGCGAGAACGCAGAAAAAGATATCTTTGGAACATTCAATTTTGATTTCAAGACAATTGTTGACAAGGATGCGGCATTAATCCAGAGGATTAGAGTGGCAGTTAATTTCCAGGAAGGACTGCACCTTAAAGGAGGAGAGGGAAAAATAGAGTACAAGCCTGAATTCTTTGGAGAGGTTGCATTAGGAAAAATGGCTTCAGCAGAATTAACTTCTCCTTACTACAGGGACTACAGCAATGCAATTGAATACGAGAAAGGAAGCATAGTAAAAGAAGCCTATAATCTTGATCCATTCGAGTCATTCCATGTAAAAGGCCAGTACTCAGAGAACTGGTTTATCTTATTCTTTACAGACATCCTTTTATGGATAATTATTTTAGGATTGCTTGGAATAATAGTAAAGAAATTTGTATGGAAACAGATTACAGAAGTGAAAGAAGTAATTGAAACAGAACCATTCAAACCAAAAAGAAAACAAAAATCAATTGAAACAAAAGAAACTCAATTACAGGAAAACAATCTGGGATTAATTTTAAGCACAGGCTTTCTTTCATCTCTCGCAGTAATTGCTTACTGGTGGTTCATTGTATTGATTATCCCTTTCCTTAGTTCAGTTGTCGGATGGAATCTCTCAGCAGTAATTGGACTGCTTTTCTTTCTGCTGGGAATTGCAGTTACAGGAATCCTAATAATTGTTCCGGGAATTTACTTCGGAAAAAAGAAAGGCTTTTCAACAGGACTATGGATTGTAGTCAGCACAATTCTGTGGCTTTTCGTGTTAGGAATAATCAGTTTAGTAATAATTGCATTGCTGACCCAGCCAAGCTACACCTACACAAACTACGCAATAAAGGCAATCGATTAATTTTTATCCCCCCTTTTTTCTTTTTTTTTAAGATAAGTTTATTAATTAGAAAAGAGTTTTAGTATAAGAATGAATTGTAAAAAATTCTTTAAGTTTAGTGCTGTGAAATTGATTGGCTTAATAGTGGTAATTTTATTAGTTTTATCTGGATTATTTTTTGGGTTTGGACTAAGTTTTGGAAATGAAATGAAGCTCAATTGTGAAAAATATGATGTAGCTGTTTGCCATTGTGCTGGAATAATACATGACCAAGGAAAAGAGTGTTTGGGCGCCAGGTTTTCATGCACTCGATGGCTGGATTCTTGTGTAGATGTGTAAAGAACTTAAAAAAATAAAAAGTGAAAAAATAAATGAATTATAAATTAATTCCATTGATTCTTATTGCAGGAATTGTTTTTCTTATGGGTTGCACTCAACCCCCATTGGGTTGTACAGAGGAAGGCAAGGTCTGTCCTGATGGGAGTATTGTTGCAAGAACCCTCCCAAACTGTGAATTTGCTCCTTGCCCTGTTAAGCAAAAGTATTTTGAAGTGAAGCTTGAAGTGGATGCGCCTTTTTCTACTGCAACACTGATTTTTGACCAGGAAGGGAATATCACTTATGAAGCAGATGCCCCTAAAATGGGGATTGGAAAACAGGTTGGCACAGCAAAAATTACATCAAAACAATTCCAGGAATTAAGTAAATTAATAAATGAAAACAATTTCTTTTCATTCAGTGAAAGGTATGAGGAAGAGGATTTAATGGATGCAATCTATTACGCCATTACAGTAAAATACACTCAGGAAGGAGAAAGCAAAAGCCACAAAGTTATGTGTTACGGAGAATGCCCCAGAGAAGTAGTGGAAATAAGGAATAAACTCAAGGAACTTTGGGGAGGGGAAATACTCGAAGTAGGAGTGTAATGCTGAAAAACAAAATTCAGTTATGTATAAGTTGTCTTTGTGTGGATATTGGTTTTTGGCTTCTTTATGGCTTGGGAAAGTATGCTATTAGACTCTTATGCATCTTAGAACCCTTCAGAGCGCCAAAAATCAACTATCTGGAATGATTATAGTTAATGGAGTGACTCTGAAGCAGGGTTTTATTAGCCCCAAAAGCATCAATTTATGCATTTCACAATTATTATATTAGCCTATTTTGCCATATAGACTTTTCTCACTGGCCAGGAAATCTCGATGTTGTTCTTCTCGTATTCCTTTGTCAGTTCTTTCACAAATTCGTGTTTTAGCTTGTATTGGTCGACAAAGGTCTGTGCTCTCAGTATTACAGAGAAGTTAATATTGCTGTCCCCGAATTCATTGAAGCGGACAAATGGAGTGAAATCCTTTACCCCTCCTTCCACTGTCTGGAGTATTTTCTTTGCTGTATCAAAAGTGACTTTTTCTACTTTATCTAAATCAGAGCCATAAGCTACCCCGCATTTAATTATTATGGACATCTCTCTTTGGGGGGCAGAGTAATTAGTCACAATGCTCTGCGCCAGCTTTGAATTAGGGATAATTACCATGTTATTTGGAAGAGTCCTTATCTTTGTGCTCCTCCAGCCAATTCCCATAACCCATCCATTCAATCCATTCTCTAATTCAATGTAATCCCCTATCTTGATTGAACGGTCGGTTACAAGATAGGTTCCAGCAAAAAAACTAGAGAGAGTATCCTGCAATGCCAATGCTACTGCAATTCCCCCTATTCCAAGAGAAGCAATAAGAGGGGTTATTTCCACCCCAAATGAAGTAAACAAAAACATTAATCCAATAATAATTATTACTCCTGAAAGCACTTTCCCGAATAAAGAGACAAAGGTTTCGTCCAGTGCCTTTCTTGTAACCTTAGTGTAATTTAAGAAAACCAGATTCAATAAAACATTCGCTATCTTTATCGCGACGTATGTCCCAACAATCACCCCTATTACAGTAAATGCAAGGTCAATTGATTGCCTGTAGGAAACAATAAATTCCAGGGTAATTAAGGCAAAATAGATTCCACAAAGAATTATTCCGACAACGATTGGCCTCTCCAGTTTCTTTATTAATGCAATGTCTCCCTGCAGCCTTGTCTTTGAGGTTACTGCCTTAAAGATTTTTTCAATTACCTTGTAAAGCACTTTAGCCAGAACAACAGAGACAGCAATAAACATTATTGCCAGAATTATGTCTCCGTAAAGCACTCCGTCAAACAAATTCAATAAGCCAGTGTAATAATCCATACTCTATTGAATAACAGCAAAAATGATTTAAAGTTATATCAAAGGACAAATTTTGTTTTCATATTTTTGTCCTTTGATAGCTATCAAAAGACATTAAAAAAGTTTCATAATTAATGTCTTTTGATATTAGCTTCTGCTTAAGGTTATTAATTATTTTTATTACAAGAATATTTCGGGAAGGCACAGAAAAACAACTAATTAATCAGTGAATTCTTTTAAGGAAGTGAAAGGCAATTGATTGAATTCCAGGAAAAAAAGTATTCAGACAAAGAGATTTACTCTCAATTAAATCCATTGCTTGGAGAATGGTTCAGGGAAAAGTTTGGAGAATTCACTGAACCACAGAGATATGCAATACTGAATATCCACAGGGAAGAAAATACACTAATTAGTGCTGTCACTGGTTCAGGAAAGACTCTTTCTGCATTCACTGCAATATTAAATGAATTAATTACCCTCTCTGAATACAATCAACTGGAGGACAGAGTTTATTGTGTTTACATCAGCCCCCTAAAAGCACTCAATAATGATATTAGGAGAAACCTGCTTGAGCCGTTAAAGGAAATAACAGAAAAAGCAAAAAAGAAAAGCAAGAAAATTAATGTAAGGGTAGGGGTAAGGACAGGAGACACTACTCAAAGCGAGAGAGCAGCAATGATGAGAAAGCCCCCGCATATTTTAATTACGACTCCTGAGTCTCTTGCAATAATTCTTAATGCGCCAAAATTCAGATTGCTTTTATCAAAAGTGAAATGGTGCATTGTGGATGAAATTCACGCTTTAGCGAATAACAAGAGAGGAGTTCACCTCTCGCTTTCAATGGAACGATTACAAAAACTTTCTCCCAAACTTACGAGGATTGGATTGAGTGCAACCATTGCCCCAATAAAGGAAGTAGCTGAATTTCTTGTTGGATTGGAGAAAGGAAAGGAAAGGCCCTGTAAAATAGTTGATGTAAAGCTGGAAAAGAAACTGAATTTAAAGGTGATTTCTCCCCTGCCTAACTTAATTGATGTTTCACAGGAACAACTTCATGAATCCCTTTACAATTTACTTGACAAATTAATTCAGGAGCACAGGACAACACTTGTATTCACTAATACAAGAAGCGCTACAGAAAGAGTGGTTCACAACTTAAAGGAAAAGTTTCCAAAGAATTATGCTGCAAACATTGGAGCACATCATTCTTCCTTGAGCAGAGAATCAAGGCTGAATACTGAGGAAAGGCTGAAAAAAGGAGAATTAAAGGTAATTGTGAGTTCCACCAGCCTTGAATTAGGAATAGATATTGGTTTTATTGATTTAGTTGTATTGTTAGGCTCTCCAAAAAGTGTTGCCCGCGCATTGCAGAGAATTGGAAGAAGCGGCCACAGGCTTCATGACGAGATAAAGGGAAGAATAATTGTTTTGGATAGAGATGACTTGATTGAATGTGCTGTTTTAATGAAGGATGCATTAGAGCATAAAATTGACAGGATACAGATTCCAAAAAATTGCTTGGATGTTCTCGCACAACAGATATTCGGAATTGCAATAGAAGAAAGACAGGATATAGAGGAAGTACTTGAATTAGTAAAGCAAAGCTACTGCTACAAGGATTTGAAGAGAAGTTCATTCTATGAAGTAATTTCCTATCTCTCAGGAGAATATTCTTCCCTTGAAGTAAGGCATGTGTATGGAAAGATTTGGTATGACTCTGAAACAAAAATGATTGGAAAGAAGGGAAAGCTTGCAAGAATTATCTATATGACTAATATCGGTACAATTCCGGATGAAGCAAGGATTACAGTAAAATTAAAGGAACTGAAGATCGGGACAATAGATGAAGGCTTTCTGGAGAGGCTGAAGAAAGGAGATGTATTTGTTCTGGGGGGGCAGAGCTATGAATTCAGGTATGCTTCTGGAATGACTGCACAGGTTGTCTCTGCCTACAAGAGGCCTCCAACTGTTCCTTCATGGTTCTCGGAAATGCTTCCATTAACATTTGACCTGGCTTTGGAGATACAGAAATTCCGTTACTTAATGGAGGAAAAATTCAAGGCAAAGAAAAGCAAAAAGGAAATAATTGAATTCATTCACCCCTACTTGTACGTTGAAGAGAATGCATCAAACGCAATCTATGAATATTTCAAGGAACAGTTTTTGTATGCTGAAATCCCTCACACAAAAAAATTATTGATTGAAGTATACAGGGAAGCCAGTTTGAATCACGTGGTATTCCATTCGCTTTACGGAAGGAGAGTGAATGATGCATTAAGCAGGGCATATGGTTATGCTTTAAGCAAATTAATTCACAAGGACGTGGAGATTTCAATGAATGACAATGGATTTGTTCTCACAGCGAACACTAAAATGCCTGTAGAGAGAATGCTTTCATTAGTAAAAAGCAATGAATTAAGAAAACTGCTTGAATTAGCAATTGAAAGAACTGAGGTTTTAAATAGAAGGTTCAGGCACTGTGCTGTCCGTTCCTTAATGATTCTCCGCTCCTATAAAGGGCATAAGAAAACTGCAGGAAGACAACAGATGGCTTCTCGACTTCTCCTGAATGCAGTGAAGAGAATCTCCAATGATTTTCCTGTTTTGAGGGAAGCAAGAAGAGAGGTACTGGAGGATTTAATGGACATAAGCAATGCAGAAAAAGTAATAGAAGGAATTGAAAAAAAATTAATCAAGACGAAAATAATCCAAACAGAAATCCCTTCTCCCTTTGCATTCAATCTAATAATCCAGGGATACGCAGACATAATGCGAATAGAAGACAAGCTTCAATTTGTAAAGAGAATGCATGAAGAAATAATGAAAAGAATAAAGGAATAATAAAAAAAATTGATTATTATGAAAAAAACAAAAGCAAAAATAAAGGAAAAATTAATTCTTCCAAACACAAGAATTATTGATTTATCCCTTTATTTTAAGAAAGAAAAAATTCTGGTTATTGCTGACCTGCATTTAGGCTATGAGGAGGCAATGAATAAGGAAGGAATATTTATCCCGAGAATGAATTTTGATGACTGCAGAAAGAGAATGCAGAAAATTTTTTTGGAATTAAAGGAAAAAGAAGGAATCGATAAGAAAAATAAATTAGAGAAAATAATTATTTTGGGGGATTTGAAACACGAGTTTGGTGGAATCAGTGAACAGGAATGGAATGAAGTAATTTTGATGCTTGAATTCCTTTCCCTCTACTGCAGGGAAATAGTATTGGTTCAGGGAAACCATGACAATATTCTTGGACCAATAGCTAAATGGAAGAATATGGAGATTGTTCCCCATTATTATTTAAAGGATAAAAAAATCCTTTTCCTTCACGGTCATAAAATGAAATTCTCTAAAGAATTCATTGAAGCAAAAATTCTTGTAATCGCCCACGAGCATCCGGCAATCAGCTTGAGAGAGGGAGTAAAGAAGGAAAAATACAAATGCTTCCTGAAAGGAAAATATGAAAAAAAAGAATTGATTGTACTGCCTTCAATTCTTTCAATCACAGAAGGAGCCGATGTGCTGAATAAAAAATTACTGAGTCCCTTCCTGCAGGGAGAATTGGATGAATTCGAGACATGGATAGTTGAAGACAAAATCTACTACTTCGGAAAAATAAAGAACCTGTGAATTGTTTTTATTCTTTTGGTTAAATTATTGTTATAATGAAAGAAAAAGATGAAGAATTAGAGGAAGATGAAATAAGACAGATTGAAGAATCCTTAAAGGCAATAAAAAAAGGAGAAGTCTTAGATTGGAAAAAAGCCTACAAAACTATTTAAAATTATAGATTACAATTTATTCTTTTTGTTTAATAAAGTAATACGATGGAAGAAAATTTTTTGTTTTATGAAGAATTACCAGCAGAAAAGTCTATTTTATATAAATCAAAATTAAATAAACTAATTTATTTCTCTCTCATCTATTTGGCTATTTCTTTGATATTTCTTATTATGAATGATGCAATTATTAAATCATATTTTTTGGATGTTTATCAGGACATTCCTTCGGCCAATGTTTTTACAATCATGCTTAGCTTTTTTTTAGTGTTTTCAATGTTTATACTCGGAATTATTTTTTTCTTTTTTAAAAAAGGACTAAAAAAAGAATTAGATGTAGGAGTAAATGAGGATGGCATAATATTAAACAAGGTAAAATTTTATTGGAGAGAAATTCATGCAATTAACCCCGTGCCCCAAAAAAGAAATTATGCTAATTTTAGCGTATTCCAATTAAAAGCAACTAAAGGAGGATTCTGGACATCTAAATTAATACAAACGATTAAAGGAAATTTTTGGTTATTTGAAGTAAAAAACAAAAAAGGATTTGAAGAAGCTTTATCAAAAGCTGGCGCAGACAATATTTTAAATCAAAAAACTATAGGCAATATTCAAAAGAATTTTTTCCGCATGCTAATTATCCTTGGAATATTTATATTTACTCTGGCTAACGTAATATACAGAGTAGAAACAAAAAATTTTGCCTATGTTCTGGTTCTATCAGTTTGGGCTACAATATTTTTTATAATCATAATAGAGTTCGAAAGATTAAGCAAACTGCAAATATGATGTGCTTTCTTGCCTTTCTTTCTTTGGACAACTTGCCATTTTTTTCTTTTGGGATAACGTAACACTTTTCTTTTTTTCTAAAAAAGAAAAGGGTCCGAGTGGGGCCGCCGAGATTCGAACTCGGGTTGGCAACTCCCGAAGCTGCAGTGCTAGACCAAACTACACCACGGCCCCCTGAAATAGAAATAAAAGAAAAAGTATTAATATTGAACAGCAGAGTTAATGTCTCTTGTAGATTCTGTAGAAACTCCATACCAAAAGCAGTACAAAGATGAAGATGAATATTTCAACTGAATTGAAGACCAGCTGGAAGAACTTGTAGAATAATGCACTCCACCAGTCCAGAATATCCATAACTGCAAGTATGTAGAGTACTGGAATAAGGAAAATTATTCCGAGGTAACTACGCCTAGCCATAATGATTATGTAGAAGGATATATTTAAAAAGTATAGATTCCCTATAATCTTATTTGGTTAATTTTTGGGGGGAGAAAAACGGCTAAAAAGATGTTGCATGAAGTAGGCTCTAAAAGCATTGACTCCGAATTCTTTTCTTCACTGCCCAAAAACTATGAGAAAGGCAAAACAAAGTACATTGTTATTACTGGTTCTGTTATTAGCGGGATAGGAAAAGGCACATTCAGTTCAAGTTTAGCCACATTATTGAAGATTAGAGGATTAAAAATTGCTCCAATAAAAGCTGAAGCCTACTGGAATGTGGATGCAGGCACCTTGAATCCATTCAGGCATGGAGAGGTATTTGTATTGGATGACGGAACTGAAACTGATCTGGATTTGGGAACTTATGAAAGGTTTATTGATGAGAATCTATCAAAGGATAATTTTATTACTAGCGGAAAGATTTATGCAGAGATAATTGAAAAGGAGAGAAAAGGAGAGTATTTGGGGAGGGATGTTCAATTCATTCCTCACGTGACAGGAGAAATAAAGAAATACTTTAGAGGCCTTGCAGTAAAATCAAAGGCAGATGTAGTATTAATTGAGATTGGAGGCACAGCAGGAGATTACGAGAACCTTTACTTGCTTGAAGCCGTAAGGCAATTAATTTATGAAGATGGAAAAGAGAATGTGTGCTTGATTAATTTAACTTATATTATTGAACCCAAAAGTTTGGGGGAGCAGAAAAGCAAGGCAGCCCAACTTGGAATAAAGAAATTGGTTGAGATTGGACTGCAGCCTGATATCATTGTTTGCAGGAGTGAAAACCCTGTAACCAACAGTGTTAGAGAAAAAATCTCCTTATTTGCAAATGTTCCACTGGACAGGGTAATTGGATTGCATGACATACATGAATTCTATTCAATTCCATTAATCTTAAAGGAAAGAGATTTGGATAAGAAAATATTTGAAGTACTGCAAATTGATAAAAGTAAATTGAAGAAAGACGGAGTTGCTATAAAAGAATGGACCAAGAAGATGACTGTAAGAAAGCCAAAGAAAAAAATTAC
>JBDRIL010000049.1:0-19027 GCA_043815885.1 archaeon
AAATCCTTTAATCTGACTGCTTCGAATTCATCCACTGTAAGAATACTTTCCTCTAAATCAATTACCCTTACTCCTGCGGGCTTAAAATAGGGGAAGTCTGGCTTAAGCCAGACTCTCCTGCACAATCTTGGGCGAGGCATCTATAACACTATTCCTTCTCAATTTCTTTTAATTCTTTCTCTATTTCTTCCTTTTCTGCTTTGAGTATTTTGGTTTTCTCTTCCTTACTCAATTCTATTGGAGTCCTGTGAAAAGACCTGGCAAACCTTCCGCCAGCCTTTTTTCCACAAGGGCCTCTCCCAAAACCAGTTGGGCCGGTTCCCATAGGACCTGTTCCATCCATTCTAGGCATTTACATCAACCTCCTTTATGAATTTATATTCAAAACTTTATAATGAATATATATTCATAACCCTTTTTAAACCTTTCTTTGGGCATTGGCAGAATCAAAGCTTTCTTCTAGGAGGTATCTATTTATTCTTTACCTGGAACTATTTTTTCTGCATGGACCTCTCTGAAAAGAACAAAAAAATTTATTCCAATAGATTTAATGAAGGCTATTACTCTGTCTTCAGGGACAGACTGAATAAAACCATCTCAATGATTAACGGAGAAAAAGGAAAACTTCTGGATATTGGTTGCGGGGACGGTTACTTCACTTCCCTTATAAAGGAAAATTCCTTTCTTGAGGTTTATGGGGCAGACATTCTGGAAAAATATTCCAAGAAATTAAAGGAAAACGGAATTAATTTCCGCAGGATTGACTTAAACAGGGAAGTCCTTCCATTCAAGAACAGTTTCTTTGATTTTGTTGTTGCAGAGGAAGTAATTGAACACGTATTCGATAACGAGAGAATGCTTGAAGAAATAAACAGAGTCTTAAAACCCAATGGAACCTTCATTTGTTCTGTTCCAAATATTGGCGCTTGGTACAACAGAATCCTTCTTTTATTTGGTTATGTTCCTCACTTCATTGAATCAGGCTCTGAAAAAAGCTATGGAACTCCTTATGGTTTAATTGACGGCCATGTAAAGGCATTCACAAAAAAAGCCTTTCTTGAATTGCTTAAAGCACACAAATTTGAAGTGCAGACAATCCAGGGCTGTGTAATTAATCCTCAGTCAGCAGCAGAAAACACCCGCTTCCAGCGCTGGGGCACAAAAATCATTTACCACGCTGAAAGATTCTTCGCCAAATTCCCCGGCCTAAGCACTAATATTCTAGTAAAGGCAAAAAAGAAATAAATCGGGATTTACAGGTAAACACTTAGGGCCCTTAGCATTTCAGCATCGGATTTATTGTTCAAATCCATTTCCATAAAGTTTATGCTTGACTCTAATTTCCTTATTTCTTCACCTAACTTAAGGGAGAGCTCAGGTAATTTTAGGTGTTCATCGAATTTTCTAAGATAATAAGGCGTTCCTCCTTTTTTCCTTCTTATTTCTATTGCATTGAATGGCAGCCACTTTCCAGGCATTCCACTATTCATTCCAGTGCTCTTATAAAAAAGTCTCCTCCTAGCAAACATGTCCAATACTATTACTATGGGCCTGCTGTGTCCCTTCATTTTTATTCCTGTTTCCAACAGAGTGAAGTGGAATGGGTTTCCATTCATGGTTACAGTTATTTCCTTTTTATTTTTAGGATTTAAAATTTTCCTAAAGAAAGGAATTCTTTTTCGGAGAGCAATAAAATAATGCTTTCTACTTCTAATAAATGCCTTGTGGCTTTTCTCTGATATGCTTCCTCTACGGGTTTTACCCCAATACGTTCTGTTCCAGTTTCTTAGACTCCATTCTTTAGGTTTCTTCAATGCTCTTTTAACTGTTTTTCCCAGAGGCATAATAAAAATTCGCAGTTGAAATATTTAAACCCATTGTTCTCTGTGTTCTATTAAATGCATTACCACGTCTGCGCCTGTTTTTAAGAGAAGGAAAAATAATAGCAGTAATGGGCTTGCAATGCCTAGACTGGCTGCAAGCATTATTGTTAGATGCATTGGAATAATCCTTGCATAGGGAAACATCATCATTTTTCCAATGCTTTGTTTTTTGGGCTTGTTTTTATAGAATAAGAAGGAAATAAGGTGATTGATAAAGAATATTCCGGCCATTATTGGAACAAACAAAAAATCAGTGAAAGAAAAATTGATTTGAGTTCCTGAAAGTAAACTGAAAAAAGGAAGCATTATTAAAAAAAATGCGTATACTAAATGAAATAACCCGTAATGGAATGCAAAAAAGAATGCCAATAAAGTTTTTACAGTTCCTGTTGGTGCAACAGGTTTATTATTAATAAGAACTCCTTCGGTTGAAAAGTCTTTTAGTGAGAGCATTCTGATGAAATTAAAGAACCCGATTATTACGCTCTGGCACCAATAAATCCACAGTATCTGAATGAGGCTCCAGTTCTGCGTGACAGCCAAAAAAATAGTGATAAGGTTTGCTATAATAAGCGAAATAATTGTAGGATCTCTGTAGAAATGCTTCATGTAATTAATTTAGCAGTTGTTTAATTTAAATCTTTTCATTTTTTTCTCATTCTATTTTTTGATTTTATTAAATGCTTTGAGGATGAGTTTCTTATAATCCATATAATTCCTTTATTTTTTGTTTTACTTCTTTTAGTTTCTGATTCGAGATTTTTCCAATCTTTTGTGATACGCTTTGCTTTTCTATAACGACCGGAAAATCTGCTTGAATTACGCTCTCGTGTTTGAGTTTTCCCACTGCAAAATCTTTTGCTGAGAGTTCCACGTCAAAAGGATAATCTTTTCCCTTGCTTGTGACCTTTAAGACGATGATATCTTCTGATTTATTGTTGTATTCTTTTTTACTTATTACAAGCGCTGGTCTTATCTTGGCTGAAAATTGACTTGAAAAAGGAATCGGTGCTACTACAATTTCTCCTTGTTCAAAATTCGAAGAGTTCATGTGCCTCGCTCCATCCTCTTTTGACTGCATGTTCATGGGCGTGCTTCATCCAAAGCATTTTTTCTTCTTCAACTTCTCTTGCCTTTTTTTCTATTGCCTGCCTTGCCACTTCTGTCCACTTTATTTCAGCGTGTTTTTTCATCACTTTGTGGAGCTGTTCAGGGATAGCCATAGTCATATTAACCATAAAATCACCTTAAATAAGTAAAATAAGTAGAACTTAATTTAAATGTTTCTTATCGCGCGGCATGATTGTAAATCTCGTCTGTAAATGCTTTGCAATTGCGCATAAATCCAAACAAGTCTCTTATTAGAAAGCTCTGAACATATATATGTTAAAGAGTTATCTAATTCTTAGGAGGGATTGCTATGGATCGCCAATTTACTAGAATGCGAAACAGAATACTGAATTACTCGCTTAAACGGCAAAAAAAAGAAGAACTCAAAAACCGTTTTCTTTTGCGCTCAATTTCACTTTGACTATTTTGTTTTGCTTTTTGAATTTTACGTTCCAAAGCATTTTTTTATTTTTTAGCAAGCATTTTTATTAAAAAGCTTTAATCCAACCCACCAACTCTGAGCAGTGGGTGTAATCCCGCCTCCCGGATTTGCGATTTGGTGGGTGGTTGGTGGTTTGTGGGGTGGGTTTTGTTTCGTTCATAAAATCACCTCATTTTTGACTTCGATTTTTCAAATATCCCTTCTTATTATTTGCCCGGTTAATTTTTCTACTTCCTTTTCTATTTGCCTTTGTCTCTTCGTGCGAGGATGCCAAAACTTAGCACTTAATTGATACCAACAAAAAGCAACAATTCCCAGACCCACAATGATTTGAATGTATAAACTATTTGGAAAAAGATTTGCAGAAGCTGAAGAGAACAACCCAGCTCCCAAACCAAAGAAGACGGCTAACATAAACAGAAGCAATTCATATTTTTTTTGGTGAATTTGTCGGTATTCTTTGAGCTTGCTTTTTACCCATTTCTTTTTGGTTTCCTCAGAAACTTGCGCTAAAAACTTTTTTTCAAGGTCTTTCACTTCAGGCATTTTTAAGACCTCTCTTTTTTAATTTATTTTTGGTAGTTACTATTGGATTGCCTTTCCAATCCTTAGCATAAATCCTCTTACTGGCCTTATTTAGAATGAGTAATATCAGACCAAACAATCTGTCTTGTTTAATCTCTGCTCTAAAAGCAGATAAATAGAACACTTCTTCGTCTGTAATCTTTTTCCAGTTTGGCATTGGGTGGTATCCAACAATAGCTTCTTTGCCAGCCAATTCGGTTTGAATCCTTAGTAACACCATATCAGTTACAATTGAGAGTATTATATCGTTGAATCTTACTTTGTAGTGGTTTTTTGTCCAAGCTTCGTCTCTCATTGTTGTTGAGTTGAGTCCGCCCCAGTTGTTATCTTCCCACAGTTTCAGGATTGCGTTTTTAATTATCTCTTTTGTTTTGTTTGGGTAATCGCATTTTTCATTTATGATTTTTTTAATGGCTTTATCCAAGTGGAGAATGTATCTTCTAACTGTATTTTCTTCATCACGGTATTTTATCTTTCCATCTTCCGCACTTTCAATTCCTTTGCGTTCAACCCAATCGTAACTTAGAATTCCTTCCTCGGCAGAATTTAATTCTTTAAGAGCCTTGTCTATTGTTCGATTGTTTGAAAAATCAGTAGTCCTTATTTTCTCATTAGTATGTGTTTTTGTTATTGGATTTAATAGGCGTTTGATTTCGCTGGCATTTAGTGAGTCGAAAAAAGCAAGTGCGGTTATTATCTTCCATTTTTTGTCTTCTATGCTGTCTCTTGTCATTTAGCTTACCTTTTCTTTAAGACTAATCTTAGCTTAGCACATGGGCTAAATTTATAATATAGGCTAACCTTTTTAATTGTAGTGTTGGGTTCTACCCAAGGAGGTCAAGTCATGGAACGAAAAGATTTGGTTGGAAAATCTGCTTTAGTCTTTTATCAGGACAATTCTAACCTTATTCAAGCCTTTGGAGTAATCAAAGCATTTGATGATACTTTTCTTACAATCCAAACAAGTAAGAACACCTTACTCATTCCTAACAGCCAAATACAAAAAATCAAGTTGAGAGGTCTTGAGAGGGACTAAGGTGATACTGTGATTATAAAGGATTATGAGAATGCCCCTTCCAAATGTTGTCGCTGTGGCAATAAAGCGGTATTGGATTTTGACCTGAATTTCTATTGCAAGCGATGTGTTCTACAATTACTTTCCTCGGTTATACAAGACTTGCAGAGGCTGGAACATGAAAAATGAGTCCTTTTCTTCCGAACAGAAACGCCGAACAGCCCCTATACGTAGAGCAGACTTGCGAGTCCTTTTCGCTATCAGAAAAGGAGTAAATTCTGTAACGATGGTTTCGAAGGAAATAGGCAGAGGCAAGCCTACAGTGTCTGAGAGGCTACAAAAGCTGGTTAAGCAGGAGCTGGTAAAAAAGAAAGATTCCCTCTACTATCTCACTACATCTGGTCAAATGGCTTGTTCGGCTTTAGCACGACTACTGCCGAATGAGAAGATTTATTTCCGTCTGCACAAGTATACTTTCTCTGCTCCTTTTTTGAAGAAGTCTCCTGAATTGGAGGAAAGGTTAGCTGTAGGTAAGCGGTTTTCTGAGAATTATAATTTTGATAAGGCTCAATTTCATACTAAGAAGGATTCTGTTACTGTACAGTTTTATTCCAATTCTATTAATTTTGTTTTACCCCCTGTTTATTCTCCTGATTTAATTGTTGCTGAGGCAGGTGTTGCAAGGTTGTCTAATATTGTTATTGATTTGGTGGAAGAGGCTTTTCCAGGTACGAAGGTTGGTACTTCAGAAGTCTCTTCGCATGTTGATGATAATCATATTGCTGTTGTTAATCATCCAATGACTCGTGAATTTGAAGAATTTCGCAAGAAGTTTGATGAAACCTATTGTTTCAAAGGAGATAGGCTTGAAGTTGATTTTTCTGAAGGCGCTCCTGAAATGGAATTTACTGACAGATTACATGCCAAGGAAGACTGTTATAAGGTAGCCAAGTTCTGTAATTGGGTGGTCAAAGGAAATAATCTTGAGAAGATAATGAAGCTGGTTGAATCGTAGGCTTTTGGTAATAGTGAATGGTAATAGGTAATAGTGGTTTTTATGAATTGGACTCCTGAACGAATTGATAAATTTACAGAGCTACTGTCTGAAGGCAGGAGTTTGGAATATGTTGCTGATTACTTTGGTGTCAGCTATACTGCCGCCAAGCAGGCTAAGTATTTTCACAAGGTAAAGAAGTTGAAGCCAGGGAAAAAGAATGTTCAATTGAAAGAGGTTAAGGAGCTTAATAGGCGTGATTTGGCTTCAAGGATTCGTGTCCTCAAGGGAGAGGAACTCAGAAAAGAAGTCCCCCTGTTTGGCTTTTCTGATAAGCAATTGAAGCAATGGTTTGACAATGTTGAAGGAGTAGACAAATTTTGCAAGGATGTACTCGGAATTGAATTACAGCCTTATCAATTGAAAATGGTAAAACTAATGCTTTCTCGGAAGCGCTGCTGTTTTGTCCTTGGTCGGCAGAGCGGAAAGGATTTTTGCATTGCCTGCTTTGTGCTATGGCTTGCTGTGGTTAATCCCAATCAGAGGATTTTACTTGTTTCTGCTGCTCAAAGGCAATCTGATTTGTTGTTTAATCGTATCATGCAGTTTATTGCTTCTTCCAATGAATTGTTTGACTCTGTTCAAAAGAGCAACATGGAAGTAATTCAGTTCACAAATGGCTCAGAGGTTTATTCTCTTCCAAGCACTTCCTATATTCGAGGCTTTACCGAGGTTACTTTTGTTTTTCTGAACGAGGTTGCTCACGGAATTACTAAGGATACTCTTCAGGCTGTTGAGCCCATGCTTGCAATAAAGCATGGTTCTCTTGTTATGATGTCTTCTCCTTTGGGCACAAGTGGCGTTCTTTGGGATGCCTACAATAATCCAATTTATGCCAAGCTTAAGCTTCCTTCAAGCGTGAACAAATTCATTTCAAGGGAGTGGCTGGAACAGCAGAAGAGAACAATGCCTTCAATCGCTTACGATTGCGAAATTAATGCAAACTTTTCTCAGGCAATTGATTCCTTTTTCAAGCTTGAAACAATCGAATCTGTTTCGGAGGAGTATTCTCTAAGACAGACTTGCCCAAAAGAACCAGGCAAGAAATATTTTGCTGGAATTGATTGGGGAAGAATCCAGGATTCGAGCGTTGTTACAGTTGTTTCAAGAGATGAAGATGAGTTGTTAAAGGTTGAATCAATCATTGAAATGCAGAACGTTCCCTTCAAACAACAGGAAGAAAGAATTAAGCAACTTCATTCTGAGTGGGATTTTGAAAACATTGTTTCTGAATACGCTGGCCTGTCAATCAATTCCTGTGAGAACTTGAACAGAGCTGGACTGCCTGTTGAATTCTTCACGCCTACCTTGGACAGCAAGGCAGAGGCTTACAATCATCTTTTGTGCAAAATGGAGAATGATGAGTTAACAATTCCATTGCATGACAAGTTGCAGTATGAGCTGCGTGTTTTCAAATTTGAGGTTAATGCTCAGGGAAAGATGCGTTTGCATCATCAGCAAGGCGGGAGCGATGACTTTGTGGATTCTCTTTGCTATGCTGTTTGGGCTGCTAAAAGTTCAGGGGAAAGTTGGGATGAACCAATTTGGTGACTTATCAATTCTTTTTCTTTTTTGGAATATTCTTGAATTTTCTTAAGGATGTTTTCAAATTCAGGCTTTATTAATTCTTCACGTAATTCATTTTCTTTCATTAGTTTTAATAATTGTTTGAAGAACTGCAAGCCGGTATAGTTTATTTCATTCATTCTTTTTGCCCATTCTTTATCTAATTTTGTTGATTGCTCTTCCAAACCAGCTTTTTTGAGATTCCTTATCCCTGCTTTTAGCTGGGACAATAATGCAGGCAACTCTCTGAATTCTTGAAACGCTTTTAAGGTCAAGCAGAGCAGTATTTCTGTTTTTGCATCAGCTATTTCGTACTCAATTGCGTCATCTAAAATCTTTTTTATTTTTGTGTGGGGCTTTTTGTAAATCCTTTCTCCTGAAAGCATTTGTTTTCCTATTGGCGTAAACTTGTAGGCTGTCAGAAAGCTTACTATTCCATATAGAGAATATTGTTTTATTTCTTCCAAGAACTGAATGTTCGCTTCTATTTCTTCTAAAGTGCTCCAAGGATGGAACATTATAAATCCTGGGTCAACGCTAATCTTGGCCTCATTGCACAACTGAATGGCCTTTTTTGTTTGTTCTACCGAGATATTTTTGTTAAAGATTTTTTGAAGCGTGAAATTGCTTCCGGCTTCAGCTCCAATAAAGATAGACCTGATTCCGCTTTCTTTGAGTAGTTTTAACAATTGCTTGTTTACATCATTTGCTCTAAGGTATATGTCAAATTCCAAACCAATTTTTTTGAGCCCCTTACATAGTTTTTTTGTTCTCTGTAAACCCTGCTTGCCAGGCATTACAAAATTGTCATCAACAAACCAGATATCACTTAACGAAGGAAACTGTTCTTTCAACCCTTCTATTTCTTCCAAGACACTTTCTGCACTTCGATATCTAAAATTTGGCCCAGGTGGGTCGTTGTAAAACTGGCTTATTGTACAGTAAGAACATCTGTTATAGCAGCCCCTGCTTGAGGAAATTACTGGCAGGCCTCCTTTTTCGATTATGTTGGATAGAGTATCTCTTGCCGGGAAAGGCATTCCATCCAAATCATGTATTAGCGGTCTTATAGGATTTTGTTTAATCTTACTTCCTTGTTTGAATGCAAGGCCCCTAATCTTCTCAATGTCTTTGCTATTTTCCAAAGCTTCTGCCAATTCTACAATTGTTTCTTCGCCTTCATAGCAAATAACAGAATCAAAACGCTCTTCGAGAGAAAGAAGGTCTTTGAACAGAAAGGTTGCGTATTGCCCTCCAATTGTAAAATGGGCTTTACTACCCTTGTTTTTTAACTCTTGGATGACTTCGAGGATTGAAAAAATTTGAGGTTTTGCTATGGCAGTAAAAGCAATTAAGTCATCATTCCTTTCCAGCTTCCTAATTGTTTCCTCTCTACTCAAGCCACTGGCTTCTTCATCAATAATTTCTGCCTGAAAACTATTTTTTCTTAGATAGCGGGCCAAGTAACCAAGCGCTAAGCTTTCTACTATTGGAAAGTATAGCACATCACTGGTTCTTGCATCTTGCAATCTTGTTAGTTGAATTTTCATGCCGTTCTCCTAAACAGAACAAGAAAAATTATTCTCTGACGGAGAACCTGCAATGGTCTGAAGCAGATGCATGTCTCTTTTCAGTGTCGCATTCCAATCTCTCTTTTATAAGTAATTCAAACCATTCTTGCATATTTTATCACATAAGTATAGCAGCAGACCGATTAATTAAGCGTTTTTAGTCATTTTTGTTAAAAAAGTAAAAATTTATAATAACTTTTTTACAAATGTTAAGTTATGGACTTAAAAGACAAGAGGATTCTGGCTGAATTAGATAAAAATGCGAGGCAGTCCATTTCGGAAATTGCTAAGACAATAAAGCTTTCAAAGCAATCGGTAAAAAACAGAATTGACAAGCTTGAGAAGGAGAAAATAATCAAGGGCTATTACGCAATAATTGATATGTTCAAACTCGACAGAGTTGCCGGCAGAGCATGGATAAAATTGCTGGGTGCTTCTGTTGATAAACAACAAGAGATAATCGATTTTGCATTGAAAATGCGGAACGTTGGATGGGTTGTAACACTAGATGGGTCTTACGATTTAGTGGTTATATTTTGGGCAAAGGATTTAATTGAGTTCTACAGTAGCCTCAAAGAACTTGAATTTAATTACGTAAACTACTTCAAAAGAATAGATATTTCATTTATTGTAAGGGAGCACCATCTTTCACATCGCTATTTGTTGGATGACGTGGGTCTGACTGAGTGGTTGACCTCAGTCAAATACCAAGAATCACAATTGGATGAAACCGACAAGAAAATATTGAATGAGTTAGCGGAGAATGCAAGAATTCCTTTAATTGAGCTATCCAAGAAACTAGAGATTTCGGATAAGGTTATAAGGTATAGAATAAAAAACCTCGAACAAAAGAAGATACTACTGGGTTACAGGGCCAATATAAATAATGTTAAGTTAGGCTACGATTGGTACAAGGTGTTTCTGTCCCTGCAAAACCTTAGTGCTGCAAAACAGAAAGAGTTGATGAACTACCTCAAAGGAAACAAAAACGTTATCTTCGTAACAGAAGTGATTGGCAAGGCTGACTTGGAATTCGAAGCCATGCTACAAACAAACAAGGATTTCCATGAACTGATGCAAGAGCTTAGGCTCAAATTTGCAGACATAATAAGAGACTATGAATCGGTAATAGTTTATAATGTTCACAGGCTATATTATTTCCCAAGCTAAGAGCGGATTGTAATGCAAGATTTCAAGCAACTAAATGTTTGGCAAAGAGCGCATCAATTTACTTTGGACGTTTATAAAGAAACAGCTCAATTTCCTGCAAATGAAAAATATGGAATTACTTCGCAGCTTCGAAGGGCTTCCTCTTCAATTGCTGCGAATATTGCCGAGGGAACCGGTAGGCAGACAAACAAAGGATTTCTGAGTTTCCTGTATATCTCAATGGGCTCGGTCAAAGAGTGCGAATCCTTTCTGGTATTGGCAAAGGACTTAAAATACTTAAAGAATGAGCGATTGTTTTCAGACCTTGAAAGCATTGCCAAGATGTTGAACAGGCTGATTAAAAGTATCCAGTATAAGTAGCCATCAACAGAAACATATCCTGATTTTGAATATCAGGAATAGAACCGCAAGTAGAATTAGGAGTAAGAGGGCGGTTAAGAAGTATTTGTCTTCAATTATTTGTTTCCAAACCTTGTTTAGAAAATCATATTTTTTTATTATCAACTCATAGGCTGCAAAGTAAACGAATAAGGCTGAAATCAGCGCAGTGGCAAGTTTTAAAAAATCAAATGCACTTTGTTGTGTTTGTGCTTCCGTCATTGTTTTGTTTTGCACTTGTACCCTGAACTCATCTTTGTTAATGTAGTGGTCTTTGGATGTGTTTGAGCTGTAATCTTGGTCTATTCTTCGGTCATTTCTGTCGAGGTATTCTGAGCCATATGTAAATACAAGGATTTTCCATTCTCCAATCTCGTCTGGTGTGAAAGAAAACTTTATCTCATGTTCCTGGTCTGTCCAGTAAATGCTTCCCCCTTGTTGGAAGACATATTTTCCTTTTCCCTCTAAAAGTGTTTGTCTAGGCAGATAAAATTTATTATTGGTAATTTCAATTTCAAGGGCGTCAGAGTAATAGTTACTATAATGGTCTTTGGTATACCATGCTTCTAATTTTTCGTTGAGCTTTATTCGACTTTCTTTTAGTTTTGGAAAGGTAAATCTAAGCTCGCCTTTTGGGTTTAGAACAAGGATGTGAAATGAATGTCCCTTTATAGGCAGTATGCCTGTGTCTTCTACCTTAATCCCAAAACTCATTTCTTGGTTAACAGTGGCCTCTCTTTTGCTGTCAAACGATGTTTCGGAATTGTAGTTTGGAACATATGCGTAACCCCTTTCGTATTCGCCTATTTTTTCTTGGTTCAAACCACCTGCGGTGTAAAGGGGAATTTTCAACTCGGGTGCTTCCGTTTGTGGTAGGCTGATAGTGTCTGCATAATAGTAGATAAAGACAATCAACGCCAGAAAAAAGGCTATGCACAATGCAATTTTTTTCTTCTTTTCCATAGTAAACCCTTTTCCCTAAAACTTTATAAAAAGGCTTTCATAGCGAGTATTCTTTATGGCTAAGAAAAATGACCTTTATTTTTACTTGGATGATTCAGGCCAGCCCGGATTTGGAAGAGGCCTGCGTTGGCATGTGGTTGGAACCGTTTACACTGCTGACCCAACAAAAGTTTCGAAAGCTTACAATATAGCAAAGAATAAGTTGATGCAAATAAATCCCAAATGGAAAAACTTTGAACTGAAAGGTGTTGAAATGGACACAGAGGAACGAACAATCGTTCTAGTAACATTGAAAGAGAGTGGTCTGAGTTGCTACGCTGGAAAGTGCGATACATCTGTGGCTCCAACCCGAGTAGTAAAGAACAGAGACGCTACCTTCACGGATACGAAAAGAATTGTTGATTCTGCTGCTGGTGCAGAAGCTCGCCATTTCGCTTTTCTTGTTTGGGGCATAATCAATCCAATCAAAAACTCTTTATCAAAAGTTGTGCTTTACTATGATGGCAAGAAATTTCGTGAATGTAAGGAACTGAAAGAAGAGCTAGCAACCCACCTTGAACGGCAGCTTGGTAGCATTCCTTTTGAAATACACGCTCCAGATTCTGAGGACTGTGAAGGTATTCAACTTGCTGACGTTCTTGCTAATTCTTATTACAAGCACGCAAAGAAGCCAGACTCGACCTTTAAGACAGTTAAAGACTACGTTAAGCAAGGCGAGATGAGTTTCAATAGCTTTTTTCCAAAATTTTCTCCAAAAAACTTTTTAGCTCTTCTGCTTTCTTGAGAACTTGTTTCCTTTTCTCGAGAAGTTGTTTTGTTTCTTTTTCTTTTGCTAAAGCCCCTAATGCATTGGTTGCTATTTCTTTGCGCTTTTCCAACAATTGCTTTTCAGAAATCTTTGCCAACCGTAATTTTCCAGGCAATCCTTCATCTAATCTTTTTACAACCTTCTCCTTGGCTTCATTTGAGTTTAATTCAAGCGCTTGAATTAATTCATAGCTCCAGTTATTACATAGCCTGTCAATAGCTGGCTCAATTGCTGTAGCATACATCCCAAGTGTTATTTGGGAATCTACTTCATCCAACAAAGAATACATTATCGACTTAAACACTGTTTTGGATTTTTTTATGAATGCCAAATATCTTTCATTGTTTTCTTCCACTAATGAATAATATGCCTCAATCTTTGGTCGCTCCCTTGTTTTCAAATACAAATTCTTTTTCTCTCGCACTGTGTTAAAAGTGTGTTTGCTAACTATTGTAACAATACCTTTGCTAAAACATCCAATGTGTTCTTCAACATCGTTGAGAAGAGGTGTAAGAATTTCTTCTTCAATCAAATCTTTCCTGCTCTTCTCTCCTTGTATAATAGTTTGTGTTAAGTAGTCTCTTCCTTGCTGGCTTGCCATCGTTGGGTCTCTAGCCCCGTCTGCTGATAATCTGGCATCTTGTTTTGCAGCCCACTCACTATTAAGCATTCTTGGAATTGCAGAGAATATTTTTTCCCAACTAAAATCGTAAATCCATTTAACAAAGACAATTATTCCGGCTGGTATTCCCACTGGCAAGGTATATCCTATCCAACCAAATATTGTTCCAAAAAGTGAAGAGAACATGGCCATGAAGGCTATTAAAATCAAAGCACCCATAATAGCCTCGAATCTGTGACCTATCCAACTTATCGCTTTGCGAATTTTTTCTTTCACAACAATCGCCTCTCTAGGTCATCCTCTCGGCAACAGTGCTTGCGCTACATTAGCATCCATAACCGCCTGAAAGGTTCCTTGAGCATATGGCCATAACGCAGACCCCATTATAAAAAAAGCAAGTGCGATACACCCAAGCCCTATCAATAAGGAAATAATTCCCCATAACACGAACTTCTCTTCTTTTGTTGCAAAGCCTAATATAAAAAGCACAGCGGATGCAATTAAAGCCAAGGGACCAACTATCAATAGTATTTGGGTTAGCACAAAAATAGCAAGCAGAATAATGATGACAACGACAGCTGCCAATAAAAGCAAGCCTCTGGCTTCATCCTCTCTCTGGGTTGAGTAATAACCTCCTTTCATCAACGACTCCTCAAGAAACTCTGTTTGCAAAATGTTTAAAAAATGGGCAAATTAAGGAGTTATTTCATATATTTTCCTTATCGCATCATCCACGTCTCTTCCACTCAAGTGCACATACCTTGCGGCCATGTCAGAGCTTTGTGTCCAGCCAAAGAACTGTTTCAACTGTGCTTCAGTAAGATGCTTTGCAAGGTGCGTTGCTCTGCTGTGCCGGAACATGTGCGGATTGTAGCGCTTGTTCACGCCAGCCTTCTGAAAGGAATTACGCAGGACTTTCTTCACACTGCTGTAACACAGCTCCCGGTAAGTATCCCGTTCTCCCTGCTTTCTGAAGTCTCCCTTCCTTTCGTTCATCTTAATCCAGACAAGAGAATCGGGATTATTCTTCAATGGATGCCTTTCAAGCCACTTCTTCAATAAGGTAGCACTCCTTACAATTGGAATCCTTCTCTGGCCTGTTTTGCCGCTAACTTGAATTGAAGAAATGTCTTCTCCAAAGGTTACATTCTTTATTCGCAATGTCAGCATTTCGCCAATGCGAGCACCGCTTTCATAGAGAACATAAATGAAAGCTTTATTTCTAACAAACTTTGCTGCCTCAACAAGCCTCAGAACTTCTTCCTCTGTAATCAATTCCTCAGGGAGAATGCCATTCTTGGGCTCAGTGTTCTTAATCCAGCTCACAATGCGTGGATAGTATTCATCCTCTCCCAGCAACCATTTGTAGAACCGCTTCAGAATTATCCTGTAATCAGCTTTTGTCCAAGCAGAATAATCTCTTTGTTCCAGGGAGCAAAGCAGTGCTTCTATATCCTCCTTGGTTGCTTCACTGAAAGATTGTCCAAGAATTCGTGCGATATCTCTGAGCATGTACACTGTTTTCTTTAATCTGATTGCTTTTATTCCTTGTGCCCTCATTGAATTAATGTATTTGATTATGGTTTGTTTGTTTTCAAGTAGTATGTCGGTGATGGTTAGTGCCTGTAAGGCTGATTGCAGCCTTTCTCTGAAGAATAGATATCGTAGTGTTTTCCACTACTAACTACTGAACTACTAACCACCAAACCGGTGTAATCCCGCCTCCCGGATTTGCACCGGGGACCTTCCGGTAGCTGCAAAAAACCGCAAACCGCCACTGTCGGTTTACGCCAGTGTACTACTTTCAGTAGTACATACTTCTCACTACTACCTCGCTTAAAGGCGCGGTAGTAGGATTTCGACTTCGTCGAAACAAAAAAATGCTTCCGTAACAGCTTTTGCTGTCGTTTTTTCATCTACAGCCGGACGCACTACTACTATGCAAAGGCGGGAAACTGCAAAAACCGCCACTGTCGGTTTACGCCAGTGTACTACTTCCCTTTGGTCAGTAGTACTTGCCTCGCAGAAATAATTAGTGGGGTAAGTTGTTTTAAATACTTTTTTATTGTGTGCTGTAGGCATACAATATTGTTTTTTGATAAAACTCCCAATTTGAGTAGAACTCAAATGGACCCCTTTGAATCCTTAGATTCAAATAGGGTTTATTAAAAGTTTTATTCCTTGATTCTTTCCTTTATTTTAAGTAACTTGTAAATGGTTATCTTTACCCCGCTTCTTCTTGATTCCAGTATTTGTTCAAATATGAAGGGATACAGCAAACTAATCCATAAGCCTACACAGAATTTAATTATGAATTGGAATGGCATTCTCATGTAGGGAAACATCAGGAGAGGAATGAATGCAATTCCTATTGCTCCTAATCCAATCACTTCTTTAATGATTAAATTTCTTCCTTTAAGATAGGTAGTCTGGTGTTTTGTTTCTTTTACTATAAAGAATCCGGCATAAAAGCCCAGAAACAGGGCTACATCTGCATAATCGCCTATTACAAATAACAGGATTAAGGTAACCACAATTATTAGTACTAATATTAGTTCATCCTCTAATTCAGTTAACCTGAATTTCGCTTTTCTAAATCTTTTGTTTATTTTTACATTGATTCTTCCAACAAAGAACCCTAAAATGATTCCTCCAATTATGTCTGAAGGAAAATGCACTCCCAAGTAAAGCCTGCTGTATGCAACCAATAAAACTGCAGCAATTAATCCAATGGTTAGAATCATTGCTGTTCTCTTGTACAGATAACCAAATACCCCGCCAATTATTGCTGTATGTCCTGAGGGAAAGGAATAAGCAAGCTGTTCCTTCATTAGTACTCTGAAAACAGTTACTGACGGTCTTGCTCTAAGGAAAAAAAATTTAAGCATTCCAGCGCAAATAACTACAAATACAAGCAGATTCACTAAATGAAATGCTTCCTTTTCTCTTCCACTCCAGTAAATTATTGCTGCAATTAACAGCCAGAATAAAGGGTCTCCAAGGTAAGTGACAGCCATCATTAGGCTATCTAAAAACGAATTAGAGTAAGACTGAATTAAGTGAAGGAATACATAATCATAGTAGCCACTGTACATTTTGTGTCTCCTTTTAAAAAAAGCAGGAAGTAGTTAATTAAGCTTTTGTTTTCTTTGTTTTTTTCATTCCAGGAATCGCTATTTCGCTGTAATCCATTCTTATCTTTAATTCCTTTAATGCCTTCCTTGTGGCATACACTTTCAGGAATTCCCCTAATTCTTTTTTTTCATTCTTCTGTAATTCCGGTTTATCGCTTAATTCATTGATTACACTGCTTACTGCACGGGAGTTCACTGCATGAATTGCTTCCCCCGGGGTTTTTCCAGAAGAAAGAACCTCATTCAATGCATTATCCACTCTCTCTAATTCCACTAATTCCCTCAGCTTTTCTTCCACTTTCCTGTCAATTCCAGTTCCCAATGAAGCAAGAAATTCCATTACTGTTTTCGGGTCAGTCTTTTCTGTTACCTTTAATTTCTTTATTGCAACCCATCCCTTGCAGTTCGCAATGAATTGAATTGATTCCTCCACTTTAAAACCACCTTCTTCTGTTCAGTATTCTATTTAATCTTTTTAGGATTTATATGTTTTTCTACTGTAGAAGCTTTTTAAATCCTTTTTTCCGCTATATTTAGTAGAACCAAAATAAAAGTTAAAGGGGAGCTATTTGCTTTTAAGAAAAACAACCTCTCTCTGTCCTGTCTGCATGAAGTTGCTTCCGGCAGAAGTGATAGAGGAAGACAATAAAGTCTTTATTCAAAGAAATTGCCCAGAACATGGAATACATAAAGAACTCTATTGGAGTGATTCCTCTCTGTACAAGCAATTCCATGAGTATGGAAGGGATGGCATTAAACCAGAAAACCCTCAATTAAAGCCATCAAAAGGCTGTCCATGGGACTGCGGTTTATGTTCAGTGCATGAATCCCAGACACTTCTGGCAAACATTGATGTAACCAACAGATGCAATCTCAGGTGCTGGTATTGTTTTGCCAATGCAGCATTAACTGGTTATGTGTATGAGCCTTCAGTTGAACAAATAGAGAAAATGATGGATGCTCTCAGAGCACAAAAACCTGTTCCCTGTCTGGCGGTACAGTTGGCTGGGGGAGAACCACTCATAAGAAAAGACATAGTGGATTTAGTGAAGTTAGCAAAAAAGAAAGGATTTACTGCAGTATTGATTGCCACTAATGGGATAATGCTTGCACAAAAACCCGAATTAGCAAAGCAATTACTGGATGCAGGGGCAACCACAGTCTACCTGAAGATGAATGGCTTGACTCCTGAAACCAATAACGAAAACCTTAAATTTATTCCAAAAATCATTGAGAACTGCAGGAAAGCAAAGTTAGGCATTGCTCTTGTTCCAACCGTAATCAATGGAGTTAATGACCATGAATTGTTTGACATAATTAACTTTGCCTTAAAGAATATTGATGTGGTCAGGGCAGTTAACTTCCAGCCCATTTCTTTCACTGGAAGAATTAAAGACAAGATAAGGAATGAACAAAGAATCACTATCCCTGATTTAATTGATAGAATAGATAAACAATCCAAGGGATTAATCTACAGAGAAACCTTTTTTCCGATAACAACTGTTTACCCGTTTTCTTCCCTTGCTGAAACAGTCACAGACAAGCCCCAGACATATTATTCCTCTCACCCTAACTGCGGTGCAGCAACCTATTTATTCAAAACCGATAACAGGGTGATTCCAATAACTAACTTCGTTGAAGTAAAAGAATTAATGAAGGTAATAGAGGAAATGGGCACTACAATAAAGGAAAACAAGGGATTGATTGGAAAAGCCAAAGCAATTTCTTTATTGACTAAAGCATTCCAGAAACACGTTGACTTGAAGAAGAGCCCAAAAGGATTAAACCTTCCGGTTCTTTTAGCAAAAATAATTATTACCGGAAAATACAATGAATTAGCCAAATTCCACATGGCTTCACTCTTTATTGGAACAATGCACTTCATGGACAGATATAATTTTGATGTCTCCAGAGTAAGAAAGTGCGTCATCCATTACGCTGTTCCGGATGGAAGGGTCATTCCTTTCTGTGCATATAATTCCTGTGGCTACAGAGAAGAAATAGAAAAACTCTATGCTAAAGATTCTATCCCCTTAAATGAATTCAAGGAAGAATAAACCGATTTTATATTACTGATAATGCAACTACTGCTAATAAACTTAACAGTACTCCTGTAAGGAAAAGCATTGGCTTTCCTTTTTCTTTTCTTGGAAGCATGTCCCTGATTGAAATATAGAGCATTGAACCTATAGCAAAAGAAAATAAACCGTGATAGATTAAAATATGCGGATGAAGAAGTGTAGCGAATGCCACTCCAAAAAGAGGAGACAGAGGCAACAGAATCCCTGAAATGCTCTTCCTTTTAAAGTATGCGTCAATATGATTCAATGAAAGACTGCTTGAAAAAGTATGCAAAAGTAATGGAATAAAGATAAGGAATCCTGGAACAAGGCTTTCATAACTGAAGACAAGGAATAAAGTGATTCCAACTACAAAGTGATTGAAGAAGAATCCAACAGCGTGAACTGATGCAAGGTCTTGCAGTAATTCATTCTTGTTTTTAATATGCTGATAGAGATATTTTTCCCCCAAATGAAACACCACGAAACCAGCAACCATCAAAATATAGACTAGTTCATTAAGATAGGCAGTTCCATTTACTGCTTCAGGCAAAAGAACCAGGAAAATCAGTCCAAGAAACATTCCAGCTGAAAAAGAAATAGTGTGGGTATGGTATTTCTCAAAGTGCCTGCTGTATTCTTCCGAAAAAAAATGCACTAACACCA
>JBDRIL010000050.1:0-22489 GCA_043815885.1 archaeon
TTTAAGACCTTTAACATGGGCTGGGGATTTGGACTAATTACAGAGAAAAAAGAAGTTGAAGGAATAATTAAGTTGTTGAAGAAAGAAGGAATTAATGCAGAAGAAATAGGCGAAGTTAATTCCAGAAAAGAAAGCATTACAATAGAACGCAAAGGAAAAGAAATTGAATTGAATAAGTGAATGCTATTTTTGTTTATGCACTTTGGGTTTCCACACAGCAGTTGTTTCTTTTTCCAATAATAAGATTAGTAAATCTGCATCCCTATCGACAGGTTCTCTTTTAAGTCCTTTCACAACTTTTTCATGAGCAAGTTTTTGAAATGTCTCTAAGTTATGAGGTTTTTCGGTTAGTAGTACGTCTCCCACTAATTTTCTGATTCGCTCTTGTACCTTTTGCTCTCTAGTTTGAACCGGTGGCTTTCTACGGGAAGTTCTTTTACCAGCATGCCCACTTTTCTTTCTTTGACTCTTCTGCCCTTTAATAACTGATTTTCTTCCAGGCATAATTCAGTTTTCCTCTCCAAAAAGCAATATAAAATACTTTGCACAATAAATGTTGTGTATGAGTAAAAAGGGGAATGAATTAATCTGTTTAGGGATAGAAGCGACAGCTCATTCCTTCGGAATAGGGATAGTGGATGAGGAATGCAGTATTCTGGCGAATGAGAAGAGTGTTTATACCTCGATTGATGCAGGAATCCACCCAAGAGAAGCGGCAGACCTGCATTATGCAAATGCAAAAAATGTATTGGAGAGAGCATTAGAGAAAGCTGGAATTGGATGGAAGGAAATTGGATTGATTGCATTTTCTCAGGGGCCAGGGCTTGGGCCTTGTTTAAGGGTAGGAGTAGTGGCAGCAAGGAGTCTATCACTTATACATAACCTTCCTTTGCTTGGAGTGAATCACTGCGTTGCGCACATAGAAATAGGAAAGAAACTGTGTAATTGCAGGGATCCAATTATAGTGTATGCCTCTGGGGCTAATACGCAGATAATTGGCTATGAAAGCGGAAGGTATAGGATTTATGGAGAGACTCTGGACATAGGAATAGGGAATTTATTGGATGTTTTTGGAAGGGCGATTGGATTGGGTTTTCCTGCTGGGCCAGTAATTGATGAAATGTATTTCAAAGCGAAAAATTACATTGAACTGCCTTACACTGTAAAGGGAATGGATTTAACGTTTAGTGGGCTGCTTACTGCAGCAAAGCAGAAGGCAGGAAAAGTAGGAAAAGAAGATTTGGCGTTTAGTTTAATGCATAATGCTTTTGCAATGCTTACTGAAGTAAGTGAAAGAGCGATTGCCCATACAGAAAAAAAGGAATTGCTGCTTACTGGAGGCGTGGCTGCTTCTAAAGCTTTAAGAGAAATGATGGAAAAAATGTGTAAGGCGAGAAAGGCTGAATTTAATGTCTGTCCGAGGGAGGCTGCAACTGATAATGGAGCAATGATTGCATGGTTGGGAATAGTTGAATTCAGGGCAGGAAGGAGAATGAAAGTGGAAGAAACAGTGATTAACCAGAAGTTCAGGACTGACCAAGTGAGAGTAAATTGGATAAAATAAGCGTTTTTACCTCGTAAAATCGATAGATTTATTATAGTATTCCAGTTAATTTTTTATCAATTAACTCATTTTTTAATTGTAAGGAGGAATTTTAAATGGAAAAGAAACCTTTTGGTGGATATAGCATCTGTTTTAAGGGATGCACTGACTCTATGGAGAAAGTATTCGGAACAGAAAAACTTGCTCCAAGTGAAATGACCAAAAAGATATGGGCTTACGTTAAAAGAAAAAAGATAGCCGGAAAGTAACTGGCTTTTTTACTTTTTCTTTTTTTTTCTTTTTATTTTTTTATTTAGACTGGTTCTTTTTTTTGAAAGGCATTTACCTAACAAAAAAACGCTCTTTTTAAGGCATAAGAGAAAGAATATACTTAAGAAAAAAATACTAAAAGGAGTGATGCGAGAATGAAAAATACAAAGAAAATATTTATTTCAACTACTATGGTTTTACTAATTTTACTTAATGTTTTTGCGGTGGCTTCATTCACTGCAAGCGGAACCACAATAATGGGGGAAACTTCTGAAGTAAGAACAGAAATAGTTACTCCAACTGAAACCAGTGATAGCATAGAAGCATACAAGATAGTGCATTTGAATAAATTATTCAAACTAAATTTAAAGGAAAAAGCCATAGTGCAGGAAACAGGCTTTAGGATTGCTTTAGTGAGTTTTAGCGGGAATTATGCTCAATTACTGGTAATAAGCCCAGAAGCAGATGATGATAACTTTAACCCTGATTTCTATAATCCTTTCTTCTGGATCAGAGAAGGACAAACAAGGGAAGCATTCGGGCATGAGGTTACATTTGAAAAGAAAGCTAATGGAAAAGGATTCTTCAGAATTACTGCTGAAGGAGAAACAGTTAAATGGGTTAAATTAAATAAAGAATTTGATTTGGAAGTACATCAAAAAGCAAGGTTGGTTGAAGAGCCAAGACTTAACCTGGAATTCAACAGTGTTCTAGTGGAAGAAATAATGTTGAATGAAGGGGAAGAAATTTATCCAATGCGTAACAGGGCAGGGATAGAGGTAAGCTATGAAGCTGAAGGCCCTAATGGAACAGGTACTGCTGTCTTCTTTTATTTAAGGGAAGGAGAAAGCCAGAATGCATTTGGATACAGGTTTACGCTGAATAAACTGGAACTGCCTTCAAGCGGGGGAAACTGGAGAGCATACCTTGTTATAGAGAAGGAAGACTTTCCTCCAGTGCCGCCAATAAAAAGGGTTTATCTTGAAAAGCCTTTCTGGTTGGAAGCAAAAGAGAAGGCATTAGTGGTTGACGGAGGAATGATTATTGAATTGAATGGAATAATTATTCCAAGCCAGTGCTTTAGTAGTGGGGAAAGTGAATCAGCATGCTATAAACCAGGACCAAAAGCCAGTTTCAGGGTTTGGTTTACTCCAGTTCCAACTGAACCTTATGAAATTGAAACAGAGGAAGTAATTGGTGTCGAAGAAGGTTCAACAGAAGAGGAAGGAGAAACAATAATAATCCCTCCAATGCCTTACAATCAATTTACTTTAGGCAAGGGAGAAACAGTTAAGGTAGGCGGATATACAATCAAGGTATTGAATATTTCCAATGACAAAGTAAAGTTTCTTGTATCAAAGAAATTTGAGAACAAATTGAATTTGAGTTCTTTAGTAAATAAATAAGAATCAATTAATTTCCTCTTTTTTCTTTTATTTTTTATCCAAATTAAGAAAGAATTAAATACTTGTAGCGTACATTATTCTAATTAATTAATAATATTTCTTAATTTAGGAGAGGTGAAATTTAATGATAAGACTAAGAAGAACATCTGTTTTTCTAGTGCTTTTACTTGTACTGGTTTTTGGATTTGTTGCAGTGAATGCTGTAACAGATACTGATAGTACTACAGTAAAGTCAACAGCCAACGGAAACGGAGGTGGAAAGGATTTAACAACAGTAACCGTGCCTGATTCGGAAGAGCCAACAGAGGAAATGGACTGTTTGTGTCCGGCAGAATATGCCCCAGTATGCGGAAAGGATGGAAAGACTTATGGGAATGAATGCCAGGCAACATGCGTAGGAATAGAAGTTGATTACGAGGGAAATTGTGTTGAAGCTCCCCCAACTATTACCATTAACCTGAATACATTAACTTATCTGAATGTAGGGCAGGTAGGAATAGTAGAGAATCAAGTCTGGGCTCAGCTCAAAAAAATCGAGTTCCCTTTGTGCCCGACAAGCGAAGACGCTTACTGTAATCATAACCCAAAAGCAGTAATCAGTTTAAGTGAAACAGAGTTAGAACCAATAGGTGAAGTTGTCTACGCTTCAGGAGAAACGACTACTTTAACAGTAGAAAAGGGGAGCAAATTTAATTACTCCGGATATGACTTTGAGATAAAAAATGTTTTTTATACAAATGTAGGATTAGTTGTAACAAAGGAAGTAGTGCTTGAAACAGTGAACATAGCATTAGACAAGGAATTCACTCTGATTAAAGAGCAGACAGGAAAACTTTCTTCTGATCCAAACTTCTCAATGACATTTGAGAAAGCGAGTTTGGATGAAAGCTGTTTTTCTTCTACAAATGAACCTGCTTATGCAGCAGCAAAGGAAACAATTTTTGCACAGGGAAGCTGTGATGTTCCATTGTATGGAATCTTTTTTGTTAAATACAGGGATTCTGTGGAATGCAGTGGGCCTACTATCACATCAGACACTGTGTGCCAGCAAACAATAGTGCAATTAGTGAATCTAAAGAAAGGAGAGACACAGGACGCGTTTGGATATGACATTACAATGAATTCCATGAGTATTGTTAATAACACATGGAATGCAAAATTAGTGGTTTCAGAGAAGGACGAAGAAGAAACAGAAACCATCTGCGGAGACGTAACCAATGATGGAGCAGTGAATCAACTGGATGTAGACTTCATGACAAAATACTTATTCTTAAATAGAGCAGCACCAAATTTGACAATAGCAAATGTGGATGGAGTCAACGGAGTCAATGTTTCAGACATCCTATACCTGATAAACTATTTATTCAAAAACGGGCCAGCACCAAACTGCACAGCAACATCAAACTCAGAACCAGCCACTATTGGAGTAGAAGCAAGTGGTTGCGGGGATGTAACCAATGATGGAACAGTGAATCAACTGGATGTAGACTTCATATCAGATTACCTGTTCCTCAATGGACCAGCACCAGATCTGACACTAGCAAACGTGAACGGGGATGAAACAGTAGATGTAGAAGACATCCTATACCTGATAAACTATTTATTCAAAAACGGGCCAGCACCAAACTGCACAGCAACGTCTCCCCCAGCAAAAACATATGTGGACCAGAAGTTTGACTTAAAGAAAGGCGAAAGCAAGAAAATCTATGATGGAAGTGTAAGTGTAATGAGCTTGACTTTAAATAAGATTTCCAGGCCTGCATGTGGAGGAGAAAGTTCAACAGACGAAACAGCTTATACAGGGCCGGCAGGAGGAACAATAAGCTGTGATGGAAGGTATTTCGCAGAATTAACTGCAGTGTATACAGTTACCTCTGATTATTACTGTGAATCATCAAATGAAACAATTTATGCGGCAGCACCAGGAGGAACACAAGGATGTACAATAAACTATGCAGTGAATTTAACTCTTAGAGAAGGAGAAGGCCAAACAGTCAGAGGATATACAGTAAGAGCACTGCACTTGGATTCAATTAACAGAATAGGAACATTCATGGTGGAAAGCCCAGAGGAAACAGAAGAAGTAATGATAGTGGAATTAGGAGAACTATTCAGGCTGGATAAAGGAGAAATGGCTTATGTTCCAAGCAAGGAACTAAATGTAAAGTTGGAAGGCACAGCATACACTACATTCATTTGCATGACTTCAAACGACTGCCCGCCAGGATATGCTGCAACATTAAAGGTATGGAAAAGCAGTTCTGCAGAGGACGTTGAAACTACATTCACTTTAGTGGCAGGACAAGAATTAAAGCTCTATGACACAATACTGAAGGTAGAAGCAGTTGGAAATGGATTTGCTGAAATGACTGTAAGGGAACAGGAAGAAACAAGTGTAATAACTGTATTCACTGGAGCACCATTCACTCTCAATGAAGGATGGGCTGCAAGGATATTCGGAACAAATACAAGGATTGATCTTTTGAAAGTCAATGGACTAACCATGACTTCAAGTACCCCAAAAACAGTCGAGATTGCAGTAAGTGCAGAAAGCCAGACTACTTCAGAAGAAAATGTAATTACTTCTTCACAGAGCGGAAGTACAAGCACGTCAACTCCAGCAGCAAACGGCCATACCCCAGAAAATCCCCAGGGAACCTATGTTCTGGAAGTAGGAGAATCAGTAATAGTCAATGAATTACAGATAAAGGTTCTGGCTATTGGAACAAAAACAGCTGAATTCATTGTGCACAAGGTTTCTTCAACAGATGATGATGTTCTGACGATAGGGTTCACTGGAGGAGGATGGAGTTTTGTTTCTGTTCCAAAAAGTGAGGCTAAAGAGGAAAACTGTGATACAACACAATTAGTGCTGTTTGAACTAGTGAACGGAGAATTCCAACAATCCTCAAAAATGGAGTACGGAAACGCCTACGCAGTGTACAATAAAGGAAGCAGTTGTACTCTAAGAACAAGAGTAAGACAACAGATAAGGGCATCAGATGTGCCGACATTAACTGCGGGATGGAATTTGGTTCCATATATAACAGCAATGAATGGTAGAACGCCAGCTGACTGGCCAGGAACCTGCACCAAAATCGGTGGAGTATTCCACTATGACGGAACTAAGTATGTAGACCTAACAAATACAGTGATTACCAACAAATACGAAGGAAGTGGATTCGTGGTATACACCAAAGAGGCTTGTGGGTTTACAGTGATTCCGCCTTCATTGTCAACATCAGACAAGGAAGCAATAGAGAGCATCATGGAAGCAGAAGTGTCCCCTGCATTAGGAAAGAAGTTATGCAATGAGGATTCAGATTGTGTCGCAGGAGGAGAAAGTTGCTGCATTAAGGATGAATGCGTTAACAGGGAATGGTACAGCAATTATCTGGAGAAAAACTGTGGCTATGTTGATTGTCCAATGCTGATGAGAAGCATGCCTGAATGCAGTTGGTGTCTCTATGGAGTGTGTGTGCCGAGCGGAAGCCAAACAGTGGATGACCAGTTAAAGTAAAGGAGGGAAAAATATGAGGAAAGAAGTATTATTAGTTGGATTGATTGCTTCAATCTTTTTGATTGGATGCTTTCAGACGCCTACAACGCCCAAACCATTGTGCGGGAATGGAGTAATAGAATCAGGAGAGACATGCAGAACCTGTCCGGCAGATGTTGGAGAATGCGCGGAAACACTTAATCCGCCGGAATTTCCTGCTGTAACAGAAGGCGATGAAGGGACTCCTCCAAAGATTCCGTTCTGAATCCATTCCTTTCTTTTTTTTATTTTTATTTAATTAATTTCTGATTTTTTGGTTATATCAAAGGACAAATTTTGTTTCTATATTTTGGTCCTTTGATAGCTATCAAAAGACATTAATTATGAAACTTTTTTAATGTCTTTTGATATTAGTTCGATAGATTTAAAAAAATTTAGTTATGGAGCATTTTTTATTGTATGCCGAAGGCATACAATATTTTTTGATAAAACTTTTTGGAAAAGTTTTTTTAATGAAATTCTTCTTAGGTGCATGAAAAATGAAGGTTGTCTGCCCTCGATGTGGAGAGGACTTTGAAGTTGACTCAGAGCTGTACGAGGAAGGGGACAGTGTTGAATGTCCTGGCTGTGGAATTGAGTTATCAGTAGTGAGGAAAGGGAAAAAATTGTGTGTAGTGGATTCTCTGGAGGAAGTTCCAGAAGAAGACTACGAAGAATGAGTTCATTTATTTTGAGTTATTGTCTCTCTTTCTTTCCTGAATTCCTTTGTCAAGTTAAATATGTAAATAAAAACAGCGAATAACGCAATGAATGCAATAAGGTTAAAGGGAAAAACTACTTCTGGGAAAACAGAAAAATTTCTAGTGGGGTCCAAATAGAAGTATACTGAGAAAGCAATTATCACTGAAAGCATTACTTCAAGCATTACCAAAGCAATTATTCTTGGATCATTTTTTGCTTCAATGACTTTTTCTTTTGCATTCCTTCCCTTTTCTTTTACTTTTTCAAGCATTTAATTGCACTTCCCTTAATCTATTAATTAATTCTAAATTAAATACTTTGCTATTTCCAGGAATAAATCATTTAAGTAGTAATAGAATTGGGAAATATAGGAAGGCTGGAAAGAGAAGATAACAAGCAATAAAACCCATGCAATCCTCAAAAAAGAAGAGTAATTGAATGAAAGCATTAAGCCAAGAACAATGATTAATGGAATGAATACAAATGGAAAGGTAATAAGCCAGAAAAGTCTGGCTATAATATTGCCTCTCTTGAATATTGCTCTGGAATAAAAGCTAGTGAAGGAATAAAAGGAATTCTTTGCGTCATGGAGTGAGGGAAAGGAATAAAACAATAACCCCAAAGCAAACCAGTAAAAAAGAAAACCCATTGGATTGAATGCAGTGAGGAATTCCCTTCCTGTATCCATTAAAAGCAAAGCAATCACTGTTCCGAGAATGAATGGGGCAAGAGTAATAATAATTGATTTCCATGCAGAAGGAACTTCATGAACCACATAAGCTTCCTCTACTCCAAAGAATTTCACCTGCTTTACCTTTACCCCCAAAATAACACAGGCAATTAAATGGCTTAATTCATGGAAAACCATTCCAGGAAAAAAAAAAGTAATGCAGTCTGAATTTAGGCATAAGAAAAAATAGGATGAAGAAGAATAAATAGTTTTCTGATTAAACCTAATTATTTTCCAAAGAGATAGACGATGCCTAAAGCAATGATTATGACTGGGAGGAAGTAGGCCCACATATCGAAATTCAGCCAGGCATCCCATTCAAGGTAACCCAGAGAAGTTAGGAGAAAGATTATTCCAAATACCACTAAGAACAAGCCAGTGCCTTTCCCGTTGGAGTCTTTTTCCCCCATTTTTTGCCCCCACAAAGTAATAACAAAGAAATTAATGGGAGAAAGAATATTTAAGGACAAAGGTTTTTGAGTGAAAGCGAAAGAAATAAAAGGAATAGCCAGAAAAGAATAATTAATGAAGGAAAAAATATTTTTTATGCTTGTTTTTGCTGCACTGGTTTTGTTGGTGGGGTGTACTGGAACCACACAAAAGAATCTAGAGAGACAGATAAGTGAGCAAATTGATTCAATGAATTACTGTGACGGAAATGAAGAATGCGTGGTTAAAGGGTTTGGATGTCCGTTTGGATGTTATTCTTTGGTTAACAAGGATGCTAATTTAGAAGCAGTAGAAGAAATGCTTGTCAAGTATAATGGAATGGGTCTGGGCTGCAGGTATGCGTGTGGAGAGCTTCCGGAATTGGTTTTTTGCCTTGAGGGAAGGTGTATTGTTCCGGAGGAAATTCCGGAAATAACTTACTGTGAGGAAGATGAAGAATGCAAAGTCGTTTACAAGGGAACAGATAATTGCTGTCCGAGATGTGAACCAATTGCAATCAACAAGGAAAAAGAAGAGCAATACAATTCATACTATGAGGAATACAGTGACGGAAAATTCTGTGGGAAAATGGCCTGTGAACCCTGTGATTCATTGAAAAAATACGAGGCAAAATGCTATAAGGAAATGAATTCATGCTATTATGAGTAAATAATTATTCTCTTGTTTCTACTCCCATTTCTTCGTCAAGTTCTTTGGCTGTTTGTTCCATTTGCCTGAAAACCCTGTCTATGTCTTCCTCTATTTCCCTTATAGTGCGGAAAATGCTCTTGCTTCTGGCTTTATAGTATCTGCCCTCTTTTATAATCAATCCAGAGCGCTGAAGATTGCTTAAATGGTTTACAACAGCGCCTCTGCTCATCTTAACCATTTCAGCTATGTCAGTAGAAGAGAGAAGCCTTCCCTTCTCAGTGGCTTTAACTATCTCCCTGAAAATAGATGCAGCAGTCTTGTCTCTATCCATTGGCTCAAAGAAGCCCAAACACCTCAAAATCCAGTTAAAGTCCTCATCAAATGCATCAGAAAAAGGTCTTTCAACACTCCTAATAACTACCTTAAAGCGCGCTCTCTCCATAATAAAGAAAAATATGAATGGAAAGATTTAAAAAAAGATTGATTAAGAAATTTAGTTATTGATTAAATCTTTTAGTCAGTGGTTTTTAGTGAAAAAAGAACAGAAAGAAAGCAGGGACAAAGAGAAAGAATTAACGGAAAAAGTAAATGAATTGACTGATACTGTAAAGAGGGTGCAGGCAGAATTCGAGAACTACAAGAAAAGAATGGACAAAGAGAAAGCAGAATTTGTTGAGTACAGTACTACCTCTTTTGTTTCAAAACTTCTTCCAGTGCTTGATTCAATTGATGCAGCAAAGAAACAGTTGAATGAAAGGGAAGGCAAGGGAGTTGAATTGATTCAAAAACAGCTGATGGATTTGCTTCAAAAGGAAGGATTAAAGGAAATCAATGCAGAAGGAGAAAAATTTGATCCTCTCTGTCATGAGGCATTAATGCAGGGAAATAATAAGGAGAAGGATGATTGTGTTGTATTGGAGGAACTGCATAAAGGGTATTTGTTTAAGGGCAGGGTATTGCGGTGTGCAAAGGTAAAGATAAATAAATTAAGTGAAGGTGAAAAAAGTGAAGAAGGAAAAAAAGGATGAGAAGAAAAAGGACATTGATTTGAAGAATATTGAGGAGAGAGTGAAGGAAATAAATGCTAACAAGGGTTTTGTGCTTACAGTGAGTACTAATCCTGAAACCAAGAGGACTGATTCATCCTTATCAATGAAAGGGGTTTCAGCAAACGATGTGCTGGCTGAAATAGAGAAATTCAAGATAGCTTTCATATATGCTGGCCAGAGCTATCAGAAACCGAATATTGAAAAAGAAGAGAAAACGAGTGGATTGGATTATGCTCATTAAAAAAAAACTTTTATCAAAAGTTTTATCAAAAAATATCAAAAAAACATCTTATGCCTTCGGCATACAATTAAAAAATTATTTTTATTAGGAGTGATGTAAAATGGCAAAGGTAATAGGAATTGATCTCGGCACTTCGAACAGTGCAGCATCAGTATTGGAGGCAGGAAGAGCAGTAATAATTCCTTCTGCGGAAGGAGCTACTGCCTATGGAAAGGCTTTTCCTTCAGTAGTGGCTTTCACCAAAGACGGGCAAATGCTTGTAGGAGAACCAGCAAGAAGGCAGGCAGTAAGCAATCCAGAAGGAACAATAACTACTGCAAAGAGAAAGATGGGCACAACGCATAAATACAATATTTTTGGAAAAGAGTATACCCCCCAACAAATCAGTGCATTCATACTGCAAAAGATAAAGAGGGATGCTGAAGCATTTCTTGGAGATAAAGTAGAAAAAGCAGTAATAACTTGCCCTGCCTACTTTGATGACAACCAGAGACAGGCAACAAAGGATGCCGGAAGGATTGCCGGATTAGAGGTAATAAGAATCATTAATGAACCAACTGCTGCTTCACTGGCTTATGGCGTGGACAAGAAAGGAAAGGAGCAAAAAATACTAGTATTTGATTTTGGGGGAGGAACACTTGATGTAACAGTAATGGAATTCGGAGAAGGAGTATTTGAGGTAAAGAGCACTTCCGGAGACACTCAGTTAGGCGGAACAGATATGGACAAGGCAGTAATGGAATGGATTGTGAAAGAATTCAAGAAGAGTGAAGGCGTTGATTTAATGAAGGACAGGATGGCTGTGGAAAGAGTAAGAGAAGCAGCAGAAAAAGCAAAGATTGAATTAAGCAATGTACTTGAAACAGACATCAATCTTCCATATGTTACTGCCTCTAAAGAAGGGCCAAAGCATCTGGTAATGAAATTAAACAGAGCAAAAGTAGAGGAGCTTGTAGAACCAATAATAAAGAAATGTGAAAAACCCATTAATCAGGCACTGGCTGACGCAAAGCTAACTCCGGCAGAAATAACAAGGATTATTCTTGTTGGAGGCCCAACAAGAATGCCTGTGTTGCAGAAATTCGTTGAAAGAGTGGTTGGAAAGAAAGTGGAGAGAGGAGTCGACCCAATGGAGTGTGTTGCAATGGGTGCGGCAATACAGGCAGGAGTCCTTCAGGGAGAGGTAAAGGACGTGCTTCTTTTAGATGTCACTCCATTAAGCTTGGGGATTGAAACATTGGGAGGAGTGTTCACTAAATTAATTGAGAGGAATACTACGATTCCAACAAAAAAGTCACAGATATTCAGTACCGCGGCAGAAAATCAAACTGCAGTAGACATTCATGTATTGCAGGGAGAACGCCCAATGGCTACAGACAATAAGACTCTGGGGAGATTTCAATTGGTTGGAATTCCTCCTGCTCCAAGAGGCATCCCGCAAATAGAGGTGACATTTGATATTGACGCAAACGGAATAGTGCATGTAACGGCAAAGGACTTGGGAACAGGAAAAAGCCAGAAAATAACTATTGTTGCCTCGCAGAAGTTAAGCGAAGATGATGTTGAGAAAATGCGGAAAGAAGCAGAACAGTACTCTGAGACAGACAGGAAGAAGAAAGAGGAAGCAGAAACAATAAATGAAGCGGATACTGTGGTTTACACTACAGATAAATTGCTGAAGGATATGGAAGGAAAGGTTGAAGCAGGAAAACTAAAGAAAATAAATAAAGGAACAGAGGAATTAAAGGAATTAATGAAACCACAACAGAAGGATATTGCAGCAATAAGAACAAAACTCCAGGAAGTACAGAAAATAATTCAGGAAGCTTCAGTTGAATTGTATCAGAAGGCACAGCAGGCAAGGCAACAGCCAGGAGCAGGCGCGGAAGAAAAAGAAGGAAAAAAGGATTCAGAGAAAGACAATGCAGTTGACGCTGATTACACTGTAGAGGACGACAAGGAAAAGAAGTGAAAAAATTAACTTCTTTTCCCTCTATTTTTTTAGTGACTGGCAGAAGGAAGAATACATGGCAGAAGAAAAAAAAGACTACTACGAGATTCTGGAAATAAAAAAGGATGCTTCACAGGAAGAAATAAAGAATGCATATAAGAAGCTGGCAAAAAAATACCATCCGGATGTAAGCAAGGAAGCAAATGCTGAAGCAAAATTCAAGGAAGTTTTGGAGGCATACAATGTATTGAGTGACCCCCAAAAGAGAGGCAATTACGACCAGTTTGGCCATGCAGCAGAAGGATTTTCTGGATTCAGGGGATTCGGGGATTTCAGGGAAGGATTTGATTTCAGTGACTTCAGCAATGTGGGATTTGATTTTGAGGATTTATTTGATAGATTTGGATTCGGGGATGTTTTTGGAAGAGAATTTCGCAGAACAAAACACAGGGCAAGAAAAGGGCTGGATTTAAGGTTTGATTTAAGCATTAGTTTTGAGGAAGCTGCTTTCGGGACAGAAAAGGAAATTGAATTAGAGAGAGTGGATGAGTGTGGAAAATGTAATGGAAGCGGTTCAGCAGGAAAAGGAGGAATGATTGACTGTCATGAGTGTGGCGGTAGCGGGGTAAAGGAGACAACCAAGAGAACTTTCTTTGGAATATTTACTACTAGGACTGCGTGCAGGAAATGCAATGGGGAAGGAAAGATAATTAAGAATCCATGCAAGGAATGCAATGGATTGGGAAGAATCAGGATAAAAAGAAAGATAAAGGTGAAAGTACCGGAAGGAATTGACAATGGATCATATCTCAGGCTGGGGGGAGAGGGAAATGCAGGAGACAGAGGAGCAGAGAATGGGGATTTATTTGTAGTTGTGTTTATTGAACCGCATGATTTTTTCAGAAGGGACGGAGCAGATATCTTTGCTGAAATTCCGATTACGTTTTCAATGGCTGCACTGGGAGGAAAGGTAAAGGTTCCGACATTAAAAGAAAAAGTTAATTTAAGCATTCCTTCCGGAACCCAAACCGGAACAATATTCAAATTAAAGGGGAAAGGAGTAAAGGATTCTGAGAGAGAAGGTTATGGGAGCGAATACATTAAAGTGATTGTAAGAACGCCAAAGCATTTAAGCAAAAAAGAAAATGAATTATTTGAACAGCTTAAGCAGGAAGAAAAGGATGAAATGGAGGGGGATTCCTTCTTTAAAAAATTCAGGAATTCCTTTAAATAAAGGAACTTTTAAATAATTGTTTTAACATAAAGAGTAAGCGTAATGGGCGTAAAAAAAGCAATTGGAATAATAATTATACTGATTATAATCGGGGTTATTGGATACTATTTGCTGGAGGGAAGGCTTCCCTTTTTGGGTTACTCTTTTGATAATGGATTGGCGAAGATAGATGGAATTGATTCCTCTTATGGATTGAATGAAGAAAGAATTGTTCCAGGAGAAGAGGATGAGCTGAAAGGATATTTAAGTGAATTAATTGAATTCAGGAAAGAACTGAATGAACTTCCTTCAAGCAATGAAGTAAAGGCATTGGGATTACTGGTTGATGCAAGAATAAATCTAGTGGGAATGAAAGAGGCATTGATTGAAGCAAAAAAGGAAACAGAACTGAGTCATGGAGAGGGCTGTGAGAGAGGCACTCCAACCTATAATGCAATAAATGCATTTGAGGAAGCAGAAGATTATGCATCAAAAGCAAATTCTTCAATAAAGGAATTAGAAGAAGATTATCCAATGCTTGCAGAAAAAACCAGGGAATGGAATGAAAATGTTTTAGTGAGCACAACAGAGATAAGCGAGAGAACAGAAGAATTAGCATTAATGCTGCAGCAGTATTGTTAGTGCAAAGTGATTTTTTATGAAACTGATTTATAGGGGGGGCGGAAGCAGAACTGTTTGAAGTGAAGAGGAATGGAAAGAAATTGGCAGTGAAGAACAGGCTGGAGAAGAAATACAGGAGAAGGGAATTGGATAAGGGCCTGAGGGAAAAGAGGACAAAGAAAGAAGCTAACTTGATCAAGAGAGTTAGGGAATTGGGAGTGGTTACTCCGGATGTTTATTCAGTGAATAAGCAGAGTGGAGTGATTGAAATGGAGTTCATTGAGGGAAAGAAGCTGAGGGACTGCTTGAATGAAAGGAATGTCTCTCTTTGCAAGGAAATTGGAAGAGAGATTGGGGTAATGCATTCAAATGGAATAATTCACGGGGATTTAACTACCTCAAATATTATTCTGAGGAAGAGAGGAAAAAAGAACGAGCTTGTTTTCATTGATTTTGGGTTAGGCCAAAATAGCAATAAAATTGAGGACAAGGCAGTTGATTTAATTGTATTCAAAAAAACCTTTCTTGCAACGCACTTCAGGTTAGGGAAAGGCTGGGAGCTTATAAGGAAGGGTTACCTGGAAGAAGGAAAGGAAGTGGAAAAGGTGCTGAAGCAAATGGAGGCTGTGGAGAAAAGAGGCCGTTATCTGTGAAGAATTAGAAATATAAACCTTAATGTATATATAAATATTAATTAAAAAGGCATTTCTGATGCTATTTTTATTTCCATTATGATTTTTTTGAAGGTATATCAAGATGGTTGGAAACAATAGCAGTAAAGAGAAGACAAAGGAAAAAAAGGTTTCAGGTAAAGATACGGCTGGAGAGAAAAAGCTAAAAACAAAGGAAATAGAGGAATTAATAGTTGAATTGGCTCATGCAGGAAACACTCCCTCGCAAATAGGAATCATTCTAAGGGACCAATATGGAATTGCAAGTACCAAAGAAATGGCCAAAAAGAAGATAGAAAAGATAATGGAAGAAAAAGGGGTTGGCTCTGAACTTCCAAGGGATTTATTGAATCTGATAAAGAAGTCAGTGAATGAACACAAGCACATGGAGAGAAACAGGAAGGACATGGTAGCGAAAAGAGGATATCAATTGACTGTATCAAAGATAAGAAGGCTTACAAAATATTATGTCAGAAAAGGAAAACTGCCTGAAGGATGGAGATACACTCCGGAAAAGGCTGCATTACTGGTGAAGTAATGAAGTACGAGCTTGCTTTTGGGGATGAAGAGAGAACGATCGAAAGAAAAGGAGAAAAGGAATTAAACGAGATTCTTGCAGAAATAAATGAATTAATATCAAAGGACAAAAATATAGAGACAAAATTTGTCCTTTGATAGCTATCAAAAGACATTAATTATGAAACTTTTTTAATGTCTTTTGATATAATTAAATGAATTGGTGGATGAATGGCTGAAGAAAAAAAGGAAAAGAAGGGAAAACCAAAAAGAACAGTGGACAAATGGAAGAAAAAGAAATGGTTTACCATTTATTCTCCAAAACTATTTGACCAAAAAATTGTCGGGGAAACAGTGGCAGAAAAACCAGAGTTACTGAAAGACAGAATTATTTCTGTTTCTGCAAGAGACGTAACAAACCAACCAAGAAAACAGCATGTTTCATTTAACTTCAAGATAAAAGATGTGCAAGGCCTTAAGGCTTACACTGAATTGGTTGGGCATGAAGTTAAACCCTCTTTTTTGAAGCGACTTATAAGAAGGAGAAGCAGCAAGATTGAAACAAATCAAGTAGTGCAGTTAAAGAACGGAAACAAGGCAAGTGTAAAGACAGTTGTTCTTTCCATGAAAAAATTAAGGGAAAGACAGAAGACAGCAATAAGGAAAATAATAATTCAGAAGATTGACTATGCCGGAAAGAAGAAGGACTTTGATGACTTTGTACAGGAACTAGTTCTTGGGCACGTTGCATCAAAGATAGGAAACGAAGCCAAAAAGATTGCATTAATAAAGAGAGTGGAAGTAGTTAAATCAGCATTAACAAAAAAATGAATTGATATGAATACATTAATTGAAATATTAATCGTATTATTATTCCTGCTGTTTTTTTCTTTTATTTCATTAAGAAAAAAGAGTTTAGACTTAAACGGAGTAATCATAGGGAGTGTTATCGGAATAACAATCTATTTCTTTGGAAGAAATACAGTTGTGGGAGGACTGAATGCATTCTTTTTTATTGCATTATTCTATGTAGTGGCAGACCTTGGAACAAGGTATGGGAGAAACAAAAGAGAAAAAGAAACAGAAAAAAGAACCACTGGAAATGTATTGGGAAATAGCTTGGCTGCAGTAATTGCATTGGGCTTAGGTTCAGTTATTGGATTCTTTTCAGCTGTCTCTTCTGCATTGGCTGACACTCTTTCCTCAGAGATAGGAATGCTTTCAAGAAAGAAACCAGTATTAATCACTACTTTTAAGGAAGTTCCCACTGGAACAGACGGAGGAGTAACCTCGTTAGGAACAATTGCAGCATTGCTTGGAGCAGTAATAATCGGTTTAGCTTACTTTGTTTTCTTTAATGACGCGTTAGTAGCATTAATAGTGATTATGGCAGGAGTGATTGGCTCTACAGTGGATTCATTGCTTGGAGCAATATTTGAAAGAAAAAAATTACTGAGCAATACATGGGTTAATTTTCTTTCATGCGGCAGCGCAGCAGTGGCAGGATTCTTGTTATTGAAATTGATGACAGGGTAATGGAATAAGTTTAGGTTTGAATGCTTATGGGTTTGTTTTGGGTTCTTATTGCTGAGATAAAGCCTGTTCCAAAGGAATAGCCTGCGTTTGAAAACATTGAAAAAACGTCTTCTCTTTCAACGTAGTTCTTTAGGACTGGTTTTCCCTGTATTCCTGCAAGTTCTGCTGCCTTTTGTATTGCTTCTTCCCTGTTTCCAAGCTCGTCGACCAAACCTGATTCTTTTGCCTGGCTTCCTGAAAGAATCCTTCCATCAGCAATTCTTTCAAATTCTGCTTTAGTTATTTTTCCTTTTCTTAATTCCAGTACATCGCGCTTGAAGTGAGAGAATGCATCAGAGAGAAGTTGTTGCAGTAATTGCTCTTCTTCTTCAGTCATCTCTTCAAAAGGAGAGCCCATTGCTTTAAAGTTTCCTTCCTTCAAAACATTAACTTTTACCCCGATTTTTTCAAGAAGTCCCTCTATGTTTGGAGAGATGCTTAGAACTCCAATGCTTCCGGTGATTGAATCCTCGTCAGCCATTATAAAGTCAGAAGCAGCAGCCAAATAGTAAGCCCCTGATGCTCCGCTCTCTCCAATCCATGCAACCTTTGGTTTATTCATGGAACGGAGTTTAGCAACAATTTGTTTTGTTGCAACTATTGTTCCTCCAGGGGAATCAATATCCAGAAAGATTGCTCCAACCCTTGGATCGTTTTCTGCTTTATCCAGTGCATCAACTATTTTTTGCGAAGAGGCAAAGGAAGTAAAGCCTGTTTCCTCACTCAGTATCTCTCCCTTTACTGGAATCAATGCAATCTGTTTTGCCCCAAAAAAGCCTCCAGTAGAAACGTCCTGAAAGGGAAGGAATAGGAAAGCAACAAGTAAAGCTAATCCAATGAGTATAACCAACAAAAAACCTATCACAAATAAGAATAAAAGTGGTTTCTTCATGTAATAATTGAATTACATCATTAGAAATAAAAAGCTAATTAATTTCATATAATACTTACAATGATTGAATTTATTGCAAGGATTGCATTAATGCTTGTTCCAATGTATTTAGCTAATTCAGGGGCAATGCTTTTAGGAGGAAAGACTCCTCTTGATTTAAACAAGAAATTCATTGATGGAAGGGAATTCCTTGGAAAGGGAAAGACCTGGAAGGGAAGTTTTTTTGGAGTAATACTTGGATTGATTGGAGCAGGCATTATTGCATTTATTTTCACTGATTTTACGGTTTTACTCACAGAGAACTATTTATTGTATGGCTTGCTTTTGTCTGTTGGAGCAATACTTGGAGACATTGCTGGAAGTTTTTTGAAGAGAAGGCTTGCAATTCCCCCGGGAAAAGAAGCATTTCCATTGGATCAGCTTGACTTTGTATTGGGAGGAATTTTATTGGGGGGGATTCTGCATATTCCTTTAATAGAAGAAGCAGTAGTGATAATTATATTTACAGTTATAGCCCATAAGTTCACTAACTTTATTGCATTCAAGATTAAATTGAAAAAGGTGCCTTGGTGATTTAAATCAATAAATTATTGCTGTTTTTAATCAAGTTTTGCGTGATATTTGCCCTATTGCATTTAATTGTGTGGAGTGTTGACCTGAGTTTTTTAGAGAATTCAATTGCCTCTTTTGAGGCAGGGCTTACTGGACTGGAAAGCAATGGAAATATTATAGCAATCAATGCCCAAAAAATTGAAATCAATCCCTCCTGCACGGGATTAATAAGCATAAGCATTCTTGCAGCAGTTATTTTTTCCCTAAGAAAACCAGAGTTAAAGAAGAAGATAATTATTTTTGCTGCAGGAGGAATTTCACTGCTTTTATTGAATCTCTTAAGGGTTTACTTTGTAATAGTGGTTGGGAAAACATACGGGATTGCAGCAGGAGAGATAGCTCATGAATTAAGCTGGCTGAGCACTGCAATATTCATTATTGTTTTATGGTATTATTTAACGAAAAGAATCACTGGAACAAAGAGCTTCAATGAATTAGTGTGATTTTATATCAAAAGACATTAAAAAAGTTTCATAATTAATGTCTTTTGATAGCTATCAAAGGACAAATTTTGTCTCTATATTTTTGTCCTTTGATATTATTTTTCCCTGCTTAAAATAAATCTGACTATTTCTCCAAAGGCAGGCCTGGTGATAAATACCCCAATTAATACTCCGGAAATAGTAGTTATTGCAAATCCAACAAGTCTTCCCATTCCTGAAGAGAAAAGGATTAATGGAAACATTGTTACAATTGTAGTGGCTGCTGCAGCAAAGATAATAAAGAAGGCCCTCTTTAACCTGTTAATGAAAGAGGTTTCCAGTTCTTCCTCTTTCCTGATTAATTCATCAGTGATAATTATTTGATGGTCGACACCTGTACCGACTGCAGCAATTATTCCTGCCATTGCAGCCAAATCAAGGTTCCATTTAATAAGGGAGGCAAATCCAAGGATTATTACTACTTCGGAAAAAGCAGTGAAAATTATTGGGAAGGTAATCCCGACAATCCTGTACCTTATATAGATTACTATCCCTATTACGATTAATGCAAGAACCCCCATTATTAATGCAGTGAACAGGAATTCACTTCCAAGAGTGGGGGAAATAGTCTCCTTGCTGATGCTTTCAACTGCAATAGGCAGTGAACCGCTCTCCAATAGTATTGCAAGGTTATCCAGTTTTTCTTTTGCGTCTTTTTCATTCAATCCATAACCCCTTATTACCAGATTGGAATACGTTTTTGCTTCCTCTATCCTGTCAATATATGGCTCCATGTTTGTTACGTCTTCGCTTAAGGAAATGACTTCTTTTACTCCAGTAACAGTCCAGATCCATGGAATGCCTTCCTCTGGCTTTACTTCTTTTACCCTGAAACCAAATGAATTCAGATCCTGCCTTACTTCTTCCGAGACAGAAGAATGAATCAATGCAGTGGGATAATCATTTGAAAGAAGATCTAATTTGGTTAACTGTTCCACTGAAAGGTTTTCATCAAAGACAATGAAAGGAGCAGATGCATTACTTAAAAGATTCTCTATATCGGTTTTTTCCGGGATTCCCACTAGCCTGTCTCCCTTCAAAAGCATTTCAGTGTCATTGGAGTAAACCAGTGAAGGAATAACCAATACTGCTTCGGTTGGCCTGTCAATAAAGAAATAAGTTTTTTCACATTCATAGGTTCTTCCCTGTGCTGGGTCAAAGGAAGTAATCTTGCATTTATGGAAAGTCATTTCAGTGAAGTTTTTTGCACCAAAATCACTCAAAATAAATGGAAGAGTCCATTTAATTGCTTCTCCTTCCCTTGTAATCCCATATCCTTTGGAGGGGTCTTTTGGAATCTGGATTAGGTCAGAGCCGGAAAACAATACATTTCCGTCAAGCGTTGCCTCGAATTTTCCCTGTTTTTTTAGGAGAAGTTCAATTCTCTCAATGTTTTCTGCATCGGTTTCAGCTATCTGAGCCAGAATAAATTCATTTCCAAAGGAAGTGACTTTAGTGTCCTTTAATCCAGTCCAGTCAAGCCTCTTGGAAATAATTGAAACAATGTCACCCAATTCATCAGAGGAAACAGGTTTGACTAAATGAATCTGGAACTGGGTTCCTCCCTTGAAGTCCAAACCCAATCTCAATCCATTAAAGGAAATAATTAAAAGTGAGAGAATCAATAAACTGATAAGAAGCAGGACTCTCCAGTTCCTTAAAAGTTCCCTCATCTTACAACACCCTTTCTCTTTCTTTCAGTGTACCATAAAAGCACTGGAGCATTCAATAACCATGTAACAACCAAGTCACCAATCAATCCAAAGAATAAAACTAATGCTATTTCGAATATAACCATTATCTGGCTGAAATAACTCACTGCAAGCATTACCATCACCACAGCCAGAGAAGTGAGAGTCATTGTAAGGCCTGTTCCTATTGCCCCAATAGTTCTGTCTCTTGGAGTTTTTTCCCTTCTCTTCAATACCCTTGTAGTAAGCAATACATCAGTGTCAACAGAATAACCCAAAAGCATTAAGAGAGCAGGAATAGAACTAAGGGAAAGAGGGATGCTGAACAAAGACATTCCCGCTAGAGCTGCCACTACATCAAATATTCCTGCAAAAATAATGAGTGAAGCAGGAATTATTTCCCTGAAGAAAAAGAAAATCACTACAATTATTCCAATAAAAGCAATTATTCCAACCAACACAGCATTATCCCAGAACGCCTTTCCTAATTGCGGGCCGATCTCTCTTAATTGAAAGAAAAATCCTTTCTTTAAACCAAACTTCTCTTCCACCAAATCCTTTATCTGGTTGTGGAAGGAATCCCTTGCCTTGGAAAAGAGTTCGTCTGCTTTTTCCACTGCATCCCTTGCACTTAATTCCGGAGGAATGCTTTCATCAATAAAAGGAGAAAGTAAAGCTACAGCATTATTTGCGCGAAGGATTGCTTCAGAATCATTTTTCTGGGATAAAGCGTTTTTTGCTTCAAGCAATTCAATTGCTGAATCACTCAATACCCTGTTTTCAGCGAACTGAATTGTAATCCCGTAACCAGCAGGACTGGAGATAGAGTCAACCCTTAAATCAGTTAAACTGAATCTCTCCTCCAAAAGAAACTCTAGTTCCCCTGCATTAACTGGGTTCTCTGTCCTTATAATGATTAAGGTTCCTCCCTTCAAATCAATTCCCTGCTCTATTCCGGGAAAATAAAATACCATGAATAGAAAAGCAATGAATAGTATAACTGGCACTAAAGCATAGGTTAGATAATTTTTTTCATACAAACGCATTTTCCTTTCACCAAGCAAAAAAAAAGGATTTTCTTCCTTAATATTATGTCAAAAGATATTAATTATGAAACTTTTTTAATGTCTTTTGATAGCCATCAAAGGACAAACTTTGTTTCTATATTTTGATCCTTTAATATTATATTAATTATTTAATTAATCTTTATTAGGGTGTTTTTTTAAAGATTACGAATTCAGGTTTTTGATTAAGCAATACAATAAATTTATAAATAAGAAGAACTTATTATTAATTGAAATGAAGGAAAAAGGTCAGACAGGATTGGAGTATCTGTTAATGATTGGAGGAGTCGTACTTTTAGTTGCAGTAGCAGTAATGGTACTTACTGCCACAGGAGAAATGGGAACCAACACAGTACATAATGCACAGCACAAAGCAGAAGAAGAAATAGAAGAATTCGAAGGACCAAGAGCTGGATTCGATGTAAATACTAATTCAATAGAGATTCCTGAAGGAGACCCAGTTGAATTACATGTAGGATTTACTGATACATCAACACCAGCAGCAAATATTGTTGAATGGGAATGGGACTTTGGAGACGGAGAAACAGAAATAATAAATGCCGCGCCAGGAGATACAACCTACCAATACACTGAATATGGAAGATTTTTGGCAATACTAAAAGTAACAGATAATGATGGAAG
>JBDRIL010000051.1:0-2063 GCA_043815885.1 archaeon
AAAGAAGTAATTCTTTCCTCTTACTCCGGAAGAGACTTTGCGTATGGGGGGTTTCCTTTCAGGGAAAAATTAATTAAGCTGTTGTCAGCTAAATAATGTTTGGTGCAGTAGAATTGAATAAAGAATTAATCTCACAGTTAATGGTTCTGTTTCTTGTAACGCAGTTGATTGGATTAATGGTTGGAATAGAGTTAATCAGGGAAAAGGAAGCAGGATTAATTGAACAACCCACAATAATAACTGACAATCCAGAAGACCCAATTAATTCTCTTGGATTGATTGTATACATTCTTGTCTTTACTGGAATTCTTTTATTGATAATTAAATTCCTGAATAGATTTGTTGGAATATTATTCAAGTTGCTTGAAGCAATAGTAATATTTGGAACCTCGCAAATTGTATTGTACTCTGTTTTGGCATTAACCCTTCCTTCAGAATTTAAATTACCTTTAATGGGCCTTGAAATACTGTTTATAGCAATTCTTTTGGTGATTATTAGATTGGTTTACAGGAAGAATATTCTTTTCAGGAACATTACTTCGGTTATTGCTACTGCCGGGGCAGGAGCATTAATTGGAATTACTCTTGGATTGCTTCCAGTAGTATTGTTTGTGATTGCACTGGCTATATATGACTTGATTGCTGTATTCAAGACAAAGCATATGGTTACACTGGCTAAAGCAATTACCTCCAAAAATCTTTCTTTTACTTTTGCCTTGCCGACAAAAGAGCATACATTTGAAGTAGGGACAGGAGACATGGTTATTCCATTGGTTTTCACTGTCAGTGTAATGGATTTCACTTCAAGAACTCTTTCATTTCCCCAGAACCTTTTTGCTCCAATGCTGGTATTGACTGGCTCTCTTGTTGGATTGCTTTTAACAATGGATTATTCTTCAAGGAATGTCGGGAAAGCGCTTCCTGCACTGCCGCCGCAAACAGTAATAATGATTTTAATGCTTGGATTAAGTGCCTTGCTTGGATTCCTTCCATTCTAGTTTCTTCTTTTAATCAGTATCTTCCATAAAAGGAATGCAATTAATGCTATTGCAATTACAGCTACTAAAATATGGAGATAAGGAATATCTATTTCCCCGAGAAAAAAATCCTTTATTAATCCCATTCCAAGCAATCCAGCGTAAGCTAAAAAGATATATCTCAACACTTTTCCTAAAAGCAGCGCAATAAAGAATTTCTTCCAATTATATTTGGCTACGCCTGCAATCAATCCAATGAAGTCAAAAGGAAAAGGAGTCAAGGCACCAAAAAAAACGAATAATGCCCCGTATCTATTGAGTTGGACTTTAGCATAATCAAACATTGAGGCAGTAACAGAAAAACTCTTTTCCACTGCCTTCCTTCCCCCTAAACCAATAATGTATCCGCTCATCTCCCCAAACGCGCCTCCTAACCCGGCAACAATCCCTATCACCAATGGATGAAAGAATTGAGTTGAACCTAAAAATACTACAATTAAGTCAATCGGGGTTACAATGAATAAAGCTGCATTAGCGATAAGTGAAGCTGCAAATAATCCTATCAATCCCATAGAAAAAATAAGCTGTTCAAAGAACAAAAAATCCATTGCCAATCATTACTCCTTTAACGAAATACGATAAAAGCATTAATATACTTTTTTATAGAAATATAAAATAACAGGAAAAAATGGAACTTTTCTAAATTGCGGGTTCTGATATGGAATACGAGAAAATGTTGAACAGGCTTTACATGAGTCTTCCAAAACAAGCATTGAGCAAGGAAAGGTTTGAAATGCCTAAAATAGAGAGCCACATAGAAGGCAATAAGACAATTGTAACTAATTTTGCTTCAATCATTAAATTAATTCACAGAGAGGAAAAACATGTAATGAAGTTTGTTTCAAAGGAATCCGCTGTCCCTGTATTTGTTTCCGGCGGAAGACTGATTCTGAACGGAAAGTTTCCCCAGCAGCAGACAGAGGAATTAATTCATTCCTACATCAAGCAATTCGTTTTATGCCGTGAATGCAGCAAACCAGACACTAAATTCACTGAAATGCAGGGCGTAAAAATGATGAAGTGCGA
>JBDRIL010000052.1:0-5878 GCA_043815885.1 archaeon
ATTTAGTTACAAAAGGGTTTTCCTCTCCCACTTCCCTCTGAATTGTTTCAAGAGTGCTTTCAGCCATTCATTCCACCAATAAATATAATGCTTTTTCTTCCTTTTCAATGATTTCGGGACAGTTAATTTCCCCTAAACCGCTACTGTCGGTTTACGCCAGTGTACTACTTCCCTTTGGTCAGTAGTACGTGCTTCGCACTAATTCCTACGGCAAATTCGGCATTGGAAGAGGGTTGGCATTGGGAGAAACAGATTATTTATAATATAGTCCTTCAAAAAATTTAACCCTAATCAGTTCACAATCCAAACCAAAAGATTTTTTAACCAGAAAATCATTTTTTATTTTTTTAATTGTGCTTTACCAAATAAGCGTTATATTAATTTAATTATTGCGTTCTTATTCTTTCAAGGTGATTGAATTAAAAGAGAAATTTTACGTTACCACTCCAATATTCTATATTAATGATGTTCCGAGTGTTGGAAGCGTTTATCCGGCAATAGCTGCAGACATTCTGGCGAGATTTCATAAACTGAAAGGAGAGAAAACTTTTTTCCTTACTGGAGTGGACGAAAACAGCCAGAAGACAGTCCAGGCAGCAAAAGAAAAAGGATACAAGGACTTACAAAAATATGCAGATGAAATGGCAGGGAAATGGAAGAATGCATTCAAAAAACTGGATATAAGCAATGACGGATTCATTCGAACAACAGAAGAAAGACACAAAAATTTAGTGAAAGAATTCTTCCTTAAAGTACACAAGAATGGAGACATCTATAAAGGAAAATATGAAGGACTGTACTGTGAGGGATGCGAAGCATTCCTTCTTGAAAAAGATTTAGTCGAAGGATTATGCCCCTTCCATAAAAAACCCCCAAAAAGAATAGTTGAAGAAAATTATTTCTTCAAGCTCTCCAACTACCAGGAACAATTACTGAAACATATAGAGAAGAACCCTGAATTCATTTTGCCTTCCTCCAGAAGGAATGAAGTAACGTCCTTCCTGAAATCAGGGGTAAAGGATATTTCCATTTCCCGCCCTGGCCTGGAGTGGGGAATCACTCTCCCGATAGACGAAAAACAGAAATTCTGGGTTTGGTTTGATGCATTGAATAATTATATTTCCGGTTCTGAAGGCAACTGGCCTGCAGAACTCCACATAATAGGGAAAGACATTCTCAGGTTTCATTGCGTTATATGGCCTGCAATGTTATTGAGTGCAGGATATGAATTGCCTAAAACAATTTTTGCCCACGGCTTCTTCACAATTGAAGGGCAAAAAATGAGCAAAAGCCTAGGCAATGCAATTGACCCTATTCATTTAACTGAAAAATACAGTGTTGATGCATTAAGATACTTTCTCTTCAGGGAGATTCCTTTCGGCGAAGACGGAGATTTTTCAGAAAAAGCATTAATTCAAAGAATTAATTCAGATTTAGCTGACGATTTAGGCAATCTCCTTAACAGAACAATTATAATGATTCAGAAATACTTTAAAGGAGAAATTCCCGAAGGAAGTAAGAAGGGAAAAAAAGAGAAAGAATTAATTGATTTTTCCCTAAAGAAAGCAAAAGAAGCAGATGCATTTCTGGAAAAATATGAATTCAATAGAAGCCTTTCCTCTGTATGGGAAATCATTGCTTCAGGAAACAGATTCATCAATGAATCAAAGCCATGGGAACTGGCAAAAGAAGGAAAAAAAGAAGAACTGGCCGCAGCAATGAATGCCTTGGCAGAATTACTCAGAATCACTTCAATCCTGTTGCTTCCATTCATTCCCTCTGCATCAGAAAAAATCCAATCACAGTTAGGAATTAAAAGCAATAAATTCTCCGAAGCATTTGAATGGAATCTAATCCCTAAAAAAACAAGAACAGGAAAAGCAGAAATTTTATTCCAAAAAGTGAAATAATCGGATTATAAATCATAAAGCAAAATAGTGTTTGTTTTTTCGTGATAAAAAGCATTATGTGTGTCAATATCAAACTTGCGCCCAGCTTTGTGATACATATTTTTAACAGCTTTCTTTATTCTTTCTCCTTTTTTTCCTGACATGCCAAGAACTTGAATTACCTCCTTTTCATGGTAAAAGTCTGTTACAACATATGCCCGTGAAGAATTTTTTTCTAAAAGCAAATAAGGTTTTATTAAGCGAACATTAAAACCCTCTGTTTTATATGCCTTTTTTTTGAGAAATCGTTCTACAGCCCTAAATTTTTCAGCTATTTCTTCAGCTTTACGTGCCACAGTTATTTTAACAAAGAACTCTTTCCGCCCAACAGTTACCTTTAGAGGAAGGGAACCAATTCCCTTATATTCTCCTGTTGCCTCTCTTTGAATCCTAATATCTCCTTCTTTAGCAGGTTCTCCTTTTCGTATTTCTTTTTCTTTTTCCCTAAACAAGTTAGAGAACCTTGAAAGGATTCCTTTATTTTCACTAATAAATCCTTTAAATGCAGGGGCATAAAGTAAAAACAGTTTTCCTCTTTTAATCCCGCTTAATCCTAATTCTTCACAGGGAGGTTTTCTTTTAAAAGGTTTCTTTGAAGAAAATGCCATACAAAAATATTATTGTTTTTTGTTTAAAAAGCACTACTATTTCTTTCTCACTACTTTTACGTTTTCATCCAGTTTCATGTATTCTACTTCGTCTCCGCCCTGCAATTCTCCAACTTCTTTTTGGTAAGGCACAGTGAAATTCTCATAGCTTTCCATGTCCATTAATTGCAAGGAGTCTCCCATTACTGCGACTACCTGGGCACTTCCTCTTTTAATGATTGGCTGTGCTGCGTCTGCTGCAGTGGGAATAAGCAGTGTCCTCTTGGTTCCGTCAAATATCCCTATCCCCATTATTCTTGCCTTTGCTGAACCGTGTTTTCCTGCCTTGCTTTTATCAAAACTGACTATCTTGCAAGCCACGTCATCAATCAATACAAAGTTTCCTGCCTTCAATTGACCCGCCTTAACGAATTTCTTTTCCATTAATAAGGCCTCCTCTTACTCTTTGCTGAATAGGTTTTTATTACCTTTTTCTCTCTAATTAAAATAGAAATACGATTTAATTTATTATTGTTTCGATTGCTTCGATTGAGGGAGATGATTTCTGTGATTTTTGATTTAAAGAAGATATTTAAGGAAAAAAAGAAGCAGCATTCTATTGCAGTGTTTGTTGACGGCCCAAACATTCTTAGAAAGGAATTAAACATTAATTTAGAGGAAGTAAAAAGGCAGCTGAGCAAGTTCGGGCAGATAAAGGTCGGAAAGGTATTCCTGAACCAATATGCTTCAGATAAATTGGTTGAGGCAGTAGTAAACCAGGGATTTGAGTCAATCATTACTGTAGGGGACGTTGATGTTTCAATGGCAGTGGATGCAACTGAATCAATCTTTAATCCAGCCGTAGACACAATAGCTTTTGTGACAAGGGATGCAGACTTTCTTCCGGCAGTAGTTAAAGCCAAGAGATACGGAAAAGAAACAATTGTAGTGTTAGCAGAAGAGGCTTCTTCTGCATCACTAAAGAACACTGCAGACCATGTAATCGTTTTAGGCAAAAAAGCATAAATTATATCAAAGGACAAAAATATGGAAACAGATTTGCCCTTTGATAGCTATCAAAAGACATTAAAAAAGTTCCATAGTTAATATCTTTTGATATTACTTTCCAATCAAAAAATTCAATAGAGTGAAATGCAATGGATTTAATTGAAGGCGAAATGGTTCAGGAAGGAGTAAGCATTGATAAGATTAATTTCAGGGATGCAATGAAGAAGCTTGTAAGAGAGCACTTCAGCGGATACGTGAACATAACAATTGAAGGAGTGAATGGATTCGAGGAAGGAACAATTGTTCTTAGAGCAGGAAGCCTTGTTGCTGCTTCCTATGAATACATGAAATACGGGGTAATAGTGAATGGAGATGCAGCCATCCCCCAGTTCTTTAATGCTTCAGCAGCAAAGTACGGAATCATTGACGTTGTTTCTTTCAGGGCAACTGATGCAGAACTCACTATTGCAGTGAATCCAAAAGTGAGAGTAGGAATAGAGGTAAAAGAAAGTGATGTAGATAAACTCATGCATTCAAAATTCAATCCAGCTTATGCAAGAAAGACTCTTGCATTAATAAAGAAAAAAGTTCCCTCGCGATACACTGTGATGAAGAAGATTGGATTGGGAGCAATAGCGGAAGGTGCAAAGTAAAATGTTTTCAAGGCAAGGCTTACTTAAAACAATTGCAGAAAAGATTCTTGGATTGGACAATACAGGAATTCCAAAAGACCAGATGGATGCAATAAGCGAGCTTCTCTCAAAACACGAGTTCAATGTAGATTCAACAGATCCAACCAAGTTAATGAGGGAATTAAAGAAAAAGCATTTAGTTGACTTAATCTGTGTAACTGAAAAGAATGGCTCGGTTATTGCTTCTTCTGCTGACGGAGACAGTGTAAGGGAAGCCATTACAGGAACAGCTTTATGGAGTTATGTTGCTTCAGAGATTAAAGGCTCTGAAACAATTCTAGTGAAAGCAAAGGACTGGTTCATGCTGATGCCCCAAAAAGAAAAGATTTACATTATAAAAGCCTCAGCTAATCTTTCTACAATTGAATTAAAGGCATTAATAAAAGAAGTAGAGAATACAATCCAAAAAAGAGCAAACTAATTATGCTGAATAATAAAAAGATTTTTAAACACAAGATAGCTTTTATTAATTTACATAACAAATTTTTGATTAAATGAAAGTGATTATATGGGGACATCTTACTGTATTGCTTCAGGAAAGGGGGGGACAGGAAAAACCACTATTACCGCTAACCTGGGCATTGCTTTAGCTCAAAGAGGAAAAAAGGTATTGATTGTTGATGCAGACATTGCAATGGCTAATTTAAGCCTATTGCTTGGAATGCATTCCTCTCCAATCACTCTCCATGACGTATTGCTTGGAGAGAGCAGTGTAATGGATGCAATATATGATGCTCCCGAGGGAATGAGCTTCCTTCCTTCAGGGCTCTCATTTGAATCCTACAGAAGAGTTGATTCAGAGAGATTAGGGCAGGTAATTGATTCATTGAAGGACTCATATGACTTCATTTTACTGGATGCCCCTGCAGGAATAGAAAAAAATGTTCTTGCCGCGCTTTCAGCAGTTGACTGTGTATTGCTTGTAACAATGCCTATCTCTCCTTCAATTGCGGACGCATTAAAGACTAAAATAGTTGCACAGAGGCTTGGAGCAAAACCAGTCGGGACAATAGTTAATTTTGTCAGGGGAGAGAAAGGAGAAATAAGTCCTGATGATATTTCAAAGATGCTGGAGCTTCCAATTTATGGAATGGTTCCATATGATGACGAAATAAGGAAATCCTTTATGCAGGAAAAAATTTCTCCAACCATTCTAACCAAGCCAAACTGCAATGGCGTTAAAGCAATCCAGGCAATGGCTGATAAACTGACAGGAAAACGCGTAAAACTTGATACTGGAGTGAAAAAGCCAGGCATACTAGGATTTTTAAACAAATTGTTCTCTATTTTTAAAAGAAAGCCACAAGAAAAAAGGATAAAAGAAGCAGTAGAGAAGAAACAATCAAAAGAAGTGGAAGAAAGCTTTGAGGAAGTCCCGGAAATAAGCGAGGAAAGCATTGAAATAAAAGGGTGATTTTATGACAGAGAGACCGTTTGATTTACTGAATGAAGCAGTCGGAAAAGAAGTAATTGTAGTGCTGAAAGGAGACAAGCACTTCAGAGGAATGTTAAAGTCCTTTGACGTCCACATGAACATCGTATTAGAGAACGCAGAAGAACTTCTTGACGGACAACCAAAAACCAAGTACGGCAAACTGATTCTCCGAGGCGACAACGTAATACTAATCAGTCCTTAAATAAA
>JBDRIL010000053.1:0-10182 GCA_043815885.1 archaeon
GAACAGGTTTCTTATCGGAGCCTGTACATTGAAAAGATATTCAAACCTGAACCTGAACTTAAATAAAATTAAAAGATATGCTATAAATAAAACAAAAAGAATTAATGCCTCTGTTCTTGCAATGACTCCATCCAAACAAAAAACAAAAAAAAGGAATGTAACCAAAAACATTGCCTGTACCTCTCTCTCAAAAACCTTTTTTCCTACAGCCACTCCAACAAGCAATGCACTCAATCCAAGAATCAATCCAAGATTGGCGATATTTGAACCAACCACAGTCCCTAAAGCAATGCCTTCGCTTCCTGAAAAAACTGCAAACAAAGAAGACGCTAACTCAGGCAGAGAGGTTCCTATCGCTACAATCGTTAAACCAATGACTAAATCACTCACTCCAATAATTTTTGCAATCCTTGAAGCAGAAGAAACAAGGAAGTCACTTCCCTTCAGTAAGAGGAAGAGCCCGACTCCAAACAAAAACAAATCAAATAACAGCATAAAATGCACGATTCATTTAGTTCCTGCTTCCCATAAACAAGGATACAGCAATTCCGGTAACAAATGCCACCAGACTTGGACTCTTAAAGTAATCAATAGAGAGAAGCATCTCCAAAGGCACCTGAATCCAAAAGTGCCCTAAAAGAATTGAAAGAATTAATCCAAAAATCGAGGCTATAATTAAGTGAGTCATTCCCTTAACATAACTGTGATAGCTTGTCTTAATGAAAACAAATGCCCCTACAAAAAATATGCCTGCAAAAATCATTCCAATGAAAGGCGCGGGAGCAGCAATTGTAACGCTTGAAAATACACCGAATTCAGTGATAATTACATAACTCAGCACAGCCAGAACACTCCTGTCATCCTTTAATGAAGAAGTAAAAGCACTTGTAGTGAAGGAATCCCTTGAAAAAATGCTTGAACGGGCTAAGGCAGGAGACTGTTCTTTTGCCATTCTCTCCAGAGTGGATTCCTTTGCAGGAGGGATTATTTCTGTTTCCTCTTCCGGGAGTTCCTCTGTCTTCTTTGTTCTTTCTGCCTTGGACTTCCTTAAGTAATCAGCAATAGAGTAAAAAGCCACTATTAATGCAAGCACTCCCATCAATAATCCAATTGCCCCAACTATGAGGATTGAAGTAGTGGTTCCTTCCTCCAGCATTCTCTGCCCGAAATTATACATAAATAAAATAAAAGAAAGAATGATTACAAGCAATAAAAACATTCTCTTCAGAACAGAATAAACCCAGGAAGTCACCTTGAAAAAAACAACCAATAAAACAAACAGTATTATTCCAATCACTACTATTGCAAGAGGGTCTCCCTTTGAAATCAAGTGACTGATTGTATCAAAGTACAGTTTCCCCAAACCAATTGTCGGGTCAATCAAATCAAGCAAACTCGGCTCAACCATTGGAATCAATAATATAAACGAATAGCTAAATATAAAACTTTTGGTTTAAATTAAACGCTGAGGGAGGGACTCGAACCCCCAAGTCCAAAAAGGACACAAGCTATCCCGGTTTTTCCGTAAACGCTTTTTTTTAAAAAGGGTTTCTCGAGGCTTGCGGATTAACCATTCTCCCACCTCAGCGTGAAGCTTCTTTCTCTAACTTTAATAGCTTGAAGGTTTTAACTAATTTTTCTTCCTCGATTACTCCGATTACTTCCCCTCTTTCTGTTACCGGAATAATGGAGAAGTTTTTAGTCATGAATTTAGTCATTACTTCTGCTGCATCTGAATCAACCGAAACAAATGGAACTCTTGTTGTAAGAGAACTTATTTTCTCTGTTTTCCATTTGTTTTTTGGAATGTCCTTAAAGGATTCAACTGAAATAAACCCATACCTTCTCTTGCTTAATTCTACAAGAAAAGAAGTTCTGCCTTCTTTCTCCATTTCCTCTAATGTTTCCCCTACAGTTAAGTCTGCTTCAAGGATTAATGGCTTTCTGTTAATTAAATTCCTGATGCTTTTTCCTCCAAGGACTTCCCTCACTGCTGATACCTGTCCTTCACTGCTTGCACCAAAGTAAATGAATACAGCAATTATTGCAAGAACAATGTTATAGAATAATCCAAGCACGAAAAGAATTACTGCAATAATCATGCTGGTCTTTGAAACAAAGGAAGTTGCTTTGGATGGAGGAATTATCATTGAAAGAAGTGATCTTAAGACTCTTCCTCCGTCTAAAGGCAATGCGGGAAGGAATAAATTGAATGCTCCAAGGATCAGGTTAACGTACATTAAAGCAAACAATGGATAGGAAAGAACTGCTTGTTCCAATGCTTCTTGAGTGAAAGGAAAGGAGGGAGGAAAGAAGAATGGAACAAAAAAGACAACCAATATAATTGCCAGGACTACAAGAAAATTAAATAATGGTCCTGCAACTGAAATAAGGAATTCATCCCTTGGATTTTTAGGCATTTCTTCAGTGAAAGCAATTCCTCCAATAGGAAGAAGGACTATCTTTCTAACCTTTATTCCTTTTGATACAGCAACAAGTGAATGGGTTAATTCATGAAGGAATACAGAGAGAAACAAAAAGAATAACAGAATCATTATAGGAAAGAAGTTATTGGAGTCAAAGAAAGCCAAGGCCAAAGCAATCAATAGAATCAATATAATGAAGGTAATGTGCAGTTCTACCCCTATCCCGAAAACCTTTCCAACCCTTAAAGAAGCCATAACAAATCAGTCAAAAAATCAATACGTAATTAAGGAAAGAAGGAATTTATAAGCATATTATTCAATAGCTTTTTCTTAAAAAAAAGAAAAAGGTTTTTTTTAGATGATGAATAGAATGGAGGAAAATGCTTTTCCTATTACTTCGAATGGAATGAAAAGCAGAAGTATCTTGGAAGTCAGGGACAATAAGAGAAAAGTAAGAGCAAAGCCAGTAATGGTTGAAACAACTGAAATAAATAATCCATTGAATAAACCTATTTCATTCATTTTGGAGATGCCTGTTCCGTGGACATACAGCCACCACAAGACACCAATAATTAAAATGAATAAAAACAATACTCCCGCCAGACCTGAAGCAGAAAATAAGCTAGTAATTGTTTTAGGGAAAGGCTTTAAAGTAAGAATACTTAAAATGGATTGAATTGCTAACACCAATATAGTGATTGAAAGAAAAACTGCTTGGGAGTAACCGCTGACGCTTATGTTTTTAGAGGACTGGCTTTTTCCATTAAAAAATTTAATTGCAATCTTTGCTGCAATAACTCCAACCAATACAGTAAAAATCATTACAAAGACTATGTCTATTGTTAGTTCCTTTATTATTTCCACTGCCTTAAAGCTTTTTGGATTAAATAAAGAAGAAACCGCTACAATCAATATCATGCTTACAATAAACAGGATTACTGCCATAGTCATTCCATCCAGTGCCTCGGTTTTTTCTTTTAGTTCATGGAATGCCTGGCCTGGAAACAATAGTATTTCCAGAAGAGAAGAAAAATGCAAAGCCATTTTATGTTTCCTCCAGTTTACTCATTAATTCTTCAGCTATTTTTTTCGCGTCTTCTTCTATTGGGGTTTCCTTTACAAGAATTTTTCCGCTCTTAAAGAAGGAAAGAGTCTTTCCCCCCATCCTTAAAATCAATAGAAAAGGGGTTTCTATTTCAATGAATACCTCTTTTTCCTTTAATTTTTCTGCTATCTCACTTAAATCCAGTTTATTCTTTTTTTTTGGAATGAATTCAAAAGCTGTACGGCTGTTGCATGCCTTTCCAGTGAAATCCTTTAACTTCATTTTTCTTTCACTAAAAACTCTGTTTTATTATCTACTGCATAATTAATTAATTCAGTTGCATTAATTTTAGCTTCTTCCTCTTTAATTAACTTTTCCCTTGCCCTGGTGGAAGGCTTATCCGGAACCAAATGACAGCAGGAAGGAGGAAGAAGTGAAAGTTCATAGGTTCCAATCTCTCTGGCAATCTTCTCTATTTCAATTTTATCCATTCCAAGCAATGGCCTGAGAACAGGAATTCCTGCAATAAATTCTGCTCTGAGATTGCTCAGGGTTTGAGAGGCCACTTGCCCTAAACTCTCTCCGGTAAGCAATGCCATTGCATTCTCTTTTACTGCAATCCTTTCAGCAGTCCTTAACATCATTCTCCTGCAGAGAACACAGGAATACTTTCTCTCTGCATTCCTGCCTATTTCGGTTAGAGTCTTTCCAAAAGGAACAATAATCAATTTTATTTTTTTATTATGCTTTTTGCTCAAGAGTTCAACTATTTTTTTTATTTTTTCCTCTGAACTCTTTTCAGTGAAAGGATAATTCAGGAAATGCACTGCAATTACTTCAATTCCTTTCTCCCTTAAAGCCATAGAAGTAGAGACAGCTGAATCAATTCCCCCACTCAAAAGCGAAACAAGCTTCATTCGTCTTTCCTCAAAAAAAATGATTGTAACTAATCCACTGAACCATCAGTGTCAATTACCCTCTTCAAGTCAGCCCTGTGAGACTGAATTTTCTTTGACTCGTAATTATAGTGCGCGTATCTCTTCAAGGCAAAAAGCACTAAAACCAATGCAATGGTCAGGCATAGGTATCCAAACAACTGGTAAATGAATTCATCAGCAAAAACCTTTATTGCTCCCAATCCCAGTGCACTCAATGCAATCGCTGTCTGAATCAATCCATTAGAGGTCCTTAACTTTGATTCAATCGTTCTTTCCTTCGAAAGAATGACCTGAAGCAATTCAGGATTATTATGCATTATTGTTTTTTCCTCCTGAATCCTCATCTCGTACTCTTCTTTTGAAACCATAAACTAAATAATTGTTTTTACTTTATTTAAATCCTTCTGCTTTTTTCAGTGAATTCAAACAAAAACTTTTATATAACCTCATACTATATTATATCAAAAATAAATAAATTGTTTTTTTGAGGTGATTGAATGAAGAAAATATTATTAATATTCTTTTTATTGCTGTGCTGCAGTCTGGTGAGCGCAGCACACGCAACCCTGCTTAGCGTCCACGGATACTTAATGGATTCAGCTACAGGGGAAGGAATGGGAGGAACAAGTATTACGCTACAAATCTGCACTACCTCCGCATGCAGTACAGTGCTGAATACAACCAATATTACAACCGATAACTCAACACATGCAAAGGGAAACTTTGATGCATTGCTTGACCCAGTACAAATGAATTACAATCAAGAGTACTGGTTGAGGGAAAAAGTTGGAGCAACAACGATTGGAACCTATCAATTCAAAGGCGGACAGGGACAGATTGGACCGGAAGACGTTAACCCAACCTCTGCCTATACTTTTGGAAATGTTACTGCAGGAAGCGTTTTTGTTGGTTCAAGCAACGAAATAAGGTCCAGCGGAGGAGCACTCTGGATTAACCGTTCAGTTGGAAACGGATTAATTGTATCTGATGGAAGTGCAGGAATGGGTTCATTATCTGCTGGAAACGCCAGCTTATTAGCTACCACAGTTACTAGCCTGAATTCAAGCGGAAACGTTACAGTTAATGGAAAAGTTAGCATTGGAGCAGGAAGCCCAACCGAAAAACTTGAGGTCAGTGGTAACATTAGAGCATCTGGAGCTGATCCCACCCTGATTCTACAGGACTCAGGAAACGATGGAAGCAGGCCATCCATAAAATTTATTAACAATCAACTTGCAACCATTCAAGGAAATGACACTGTAGGAAACCCACAAATATTTGGCTTTTACAGTAAATTCGGTAGCACTAGAACAAATGATGCAGAAATCCAAGTATTCGGAAGTGCCGCTGGAAGTTGGGGTAAATACATTAGTATGGGTCATGACGGCACAGACGGAACCATAAAAACAGACACTGGAAACATAATAATCCAATTGGGTTCATGAAATTAATTTTTTAAACAGAAAGAAGGAGAAAAAAAATGAAATTAAACAGAAAAATATTGATTGGATTTATTTTAATTCTGTCAATTATTTTTTCCCAGTCAGTTTCAGCTCAAGGAGTGTGTCTTGCATATTGTGGTTATGGAGATCCATTATGTACCAACCCCTCTGAGTGCGTTGGCCCTGATCCATGGAATGCATGTGATCCTTGTTATACCCCAAGTGTCACGGTTCTTCCTTCGGGTGATTGTGATTGTACTTGCGTAGCAGAAACAAATTGCCCCCCAGCAGGAGGTTGTGCTACTGACCGATGCCCAATAACTCCTGATTGGGCTCGTTACCTTGGAAGTCCTGGATATGATGAAGCAGAAGGTGCCTGCAGTATCATGGAGAGATGTGATGAATACACTGAATGTAGGTCTAGTTATTATAAGTGTATTAGTGGAGGAATTCCTGGACCATTATTCTGTGTATACCAGCCAGGAAAAATGCCTTACGGAGCATATGTATGGGTAGATCCTGCAACAGATGTAGTTCCAGAAAATGACCCCAGCCTTAACAATGGATGTGGCGATGGACATGATAATGATTGTGATGGAAGGATTGATGAAGAAGATACTGATTGTGATTCAACTGCCCCAACTATTACTGATAGTTGTGGGGGGGCATGCAGTACTTCAGAGAGTTCAATTACTGTTACACTCACGCCAACTGATCCAAATCTAAAAGAAGTAAGGTATTGCTACAGTGATGGCACTGCTTCAGGGGATTCAACTGAAATAGCAATGTATGACAATGCTGTTAATGCTCCAAAATGCTTGACTGGTGGGTCGCCCTGCACTACTGTTTATGACCCAGGGCCCCCAGCAAAGTCATTGATTACTGGAAGGAATGGAGAATTCGCAAGATCCCAAGAAGAGAATTTCTGGTATAATCTTTATAATCAGGATCCCAGTGCTTCCAGTGTTCCACGAAGTCTCTCTCCAAGAGAACCAAACGAGCCAAACACTATTGATGACTGTAGGGATTGGGGTAACAGTGCACTTGGGCAGGTGCCAGAAAATCTAACCAATGCATTTATTGAACACATTAAGGTTTGGGTTGGAGATTATGATATTAATCCAGGTGAAACATTTAATTATGAAGTAAAGGCTGACTGCAACAGTACCTCAGATAAAGTTTATGTTTTTTATACGAGTAATGCTTCCTCTCCTTCCTGGAGTGAGAAAAAAGGGGTTAATTGTCCTGGCACTGGATTTCAATATATTACTGGTTCTTTTGCTTTGTCAGGAAATGCAGGATATCATGCAGTAAGGGCAGTAATTGCCAAGGAGGCACAGGGAACCTGGGATACTGCTTCCTGCCCTGGATTAACAAATGGAAATGCTGTTGATTCAGATGTGGATGATTTAGTGTTTAATGTTATTTCTACTGTTTCTGGTTGTGTTCCGACAATAAAGCTTTCTCCTTATCAGTTAACGCACTGGTATTATGATGGAGATAAAACAGTAAGATACAGGGCATGGGATAAGGCAAGAAATGAATCAGCGATTGGGTCTTATACTGTTACTTTTCTTACTCCCTCTACAGCTGAATGCCCTTGCGTAATAATAAGGAGAGGGGCAAGCGATGTAAAGGCAAAGATTGGAAGTAATGGAGTAATGGAAATAGAAGGGCAAATAAAATCAGTTAATGGGGTTGGCTGGGTTAATCCTTCAGGAAATGATGACTTTGTTATAAAGAATTCCAGTGGAACCATTAATGCATGGATTGATGGAAGCACTGGAGGATTGTACTTAAAAGGAAGCCTGAACAGGAATCAAGGTGCATTAAGTCCTCCTGGTTCAGGTAATTTAATTATAAAGAATTCTGCTGGAACAGTTGTAGCTTACTTTACAAGCAGTGGAGCCCTTTATTTAATGGATGAATTAGTGGAGAATTCTTCAATCTAAAAAGTGATAAAAAAAATGAAAAAAGTTTTTCTTGCATTGATTTTGCTTTCCTTTTTTCCTTTAATTAATGCTTATCATGGAAGTGGCGGCGGATACGAGACTTGGGGTTCAATTAATTACGGTGCAAGTGATGACAGTAGTGGAAGCTACAGGGTAATGACTTTTCTGATAGACCAGCCTTGTGTTCATACAATTCAAGGAAGCTATGAATCATTTTTGTGTTATTATTTTTTCACTCAAAATGAAACAGAGGAATTAAGTGTTAACCTTTCAGCTGATACTGTTTCAGGATGCGCTCCATTAACAGTCAACTTTACTGCCACAATTTCTAATGGAACTGGCCCTTATCGTTATCAATGGTATTGGAATTGGTCTGCAGGACCAGACATTGACGAAGTAATTGCTTCTGCCATTTCTTTAAAATCCCACAACTATGCTATTGGACCATATACGGCAAAAGTAATTATCACAGATAATTCAACTGGAAAAACAGCAGAAGATTCACTTACAATTGATTCACTGAATTGCGGTGGCCCATTCGGTGTCACTCTTACAGCTGACCCTACTTCTGCTTGTTGTCGGTCGGATATTGACTTTATTGCTACTACATCTGACGGAACAGGGCCCTACACTTATGACTGGTATTTTCAATGGCCTTCCGGACTTAACGGAAGCTATAACAGTGCCAGTCCTTCTTATTCACTTATTTGGAATTACTTTGAAGAGGGATTATGGACTGCAAAAGTAATAGTAACCGATAACAGCAATAATGACACTGCAGAAGCTTCCGTAATAATTGACGTGAATGACACTACAATAAGTGTTTCTCCTACTGCCCAAACAGTTGGATTAAACGAGTTATCTGATTTTTATACTGCTGACGCTAACTGTAAAGCATGGGCAGACATTGTTTGGGCTGTTAACGAATTAGGAGGAGACCCTGATTGTAATTGCTACTCATATAACGGAGCCACACCTAACGGAACATATATTGGTTGTGCTCCTGGAGCCGCCCCAACAGGAGATCGATTAAAGATGGAATGTAATACCCCAGGGCAAAGAGACATCAAGTTTTCAATTGCTACTGCATGCAATAATGGGCCAGTTCTTGTACACGCTTATGCTACACTTGATGTTGTGGCTGGTTTAAGTGTTGACCTTTCAGCAAATCCTTCCTCTGGATGCGATCCACTGGACATAAATTTAACTGCAGTGATTTCTAATGGAACAGGGCCATATGATTATAATTGGTTCTGGAAGGCGCCTTACACTACTCCAGACAAAATAATGACTGGCTTTGCTTCTGACACCAATACACAGTCACCTCCTGCCTACACTCCTGACGGAACATACAATGCAAAGGTAGTGGTGAAAGATTCAACCGGAGAAACCGCAGAAGCTATAGAAAACATTATTGTAGTGGACTGCACTGAATTCAGTGTAATTCTTACAGCAGACCCAACTTCTGGAGATTGCGCTCCATTGCTTGTTGATTTTAATGCAATAGCTTATGGATACTTGCCAATTGATCCAAGCGCTCCTGAATATGGTGATATTGGTGTCCCTTGGGGTTTTACTTGGGCGTGGGATGCTGATTGTTTGCCTGCAGCACCTTCTTCTTGGTGGTGCAGTCTTGTAGACGTTTATGGACAAGCAGTTCTTGACAATAATATTAGCTTTAGTCATATTTATGACACCAAAGGACTTCATCACGCTAAAGTCTCGCTTGCTGAAGAGGATGCCTACTTTAACAATTTATTAGGAGATGCCAACGATTCAGTCGAAATTACTCTGACTAAAGACCTTACAGTTGTTTTAACTCCATCAGAGGGTTATATTACAGTTTATGTTGATGAGCAAGAGACTTTTACTGGAGGAGGAGATTGTGTGGGAGAGTATTCTTGGAAAGTAACTGCAAATCCAGCGGACCCTGCTGAATGTGTTTGTAATGGAAATTCTGGGTCTGATTGTGTTACGGATGCAGCTGCTGGTTTACTAGAAGGAGCCGATCTTGATACTTTGGATGTTTACTGTACGACTGAAGGAGACAGGTTAATTACTCTTACAACGAGTTGGAGTGTTCCTGGAGCTTCTGATTCAAAGACAGATAACGCTCCTTTTAATGTTGTTGACAATCTGCCTCCAACTGTTGATGCGAAAGGACCTTATTTTGGGGTAATTAATGAGGACTTTAATGTTTCGGGTTATGCTGTGGATCCGGAAGGGGATGCAGTTAATGAAATTGAGTGGATTAATATTCCTGTGGAATGCACTTTGGTTGGTGAGGTCGTGAGCGGGATTGGAACTGATTATGCGGACAATAATGCAGTGATTAATTGTTCTATCAGGGGAGCAAAACAAATAAAGTTAAGGGCGAGT
>JBDRIL010000054.1:0-4850 GCA_043815885.1 archaeon
ACACGGGGTTCCAGTTATCTCTAACTTAACTCCTCACATGAGAAGTAGAGCAACTGCAGCTAGAAAAAGTGGTTACACGTTGGTAACTAAAGACGGTAAGTCGCTAAAAGTGGTTGGGGCTATAGGCGGTCCTAAAGAAACAAAATTTGCAGTCAAAGCTACTGATAGAGAAGGAAAGAAAGCAACCATATTTCACAATGGAAGGGGCATCCCAATTGGTATACAAACAAGTAAAGGGTTTTTTGGGATAAGAAGTAAATTAGCAAAGTGAAAACAAGGATAATAAAAATTACTAGTTTAGGGAAATAACTTATACATAACCTAATTCTGTTTTTAGCCCTAATTAAAATAGTTTTTTAATTACTTTAATGGATTATTTTAGTTGGTGGGGAAATGATTAATAGGCTGAAGCTGACTAATTGGAAGAGCCATAAGGAATCAGAGTTTGTTTTTGCGAAGGGAACAAATGTATTAGTGGGAATTGTTGGTTCGGGGAAGAGCAGTGTAATGGATGCATTAAGCTACGCTCTTTTTGGAAGTTTTCCCTCCCTTAATGCAAAAAGCGTTAAGCTGGATGAAGTCATAATGAATAAGCCGAGTGAAATGGATTCCAGCAAAATAGAATTGGAATTTGGTTATGCAGGAGAAAATTATTTAGTGGAGAGAATTCTTTACAGGGGAAAGAAAGTGAATGAGGCAAAACTATTGAGGGAAGGAAAGATTATTGCCGGGCCCAAGCCAAGCGAGGTAACGGCAAAGATAGAGGAAGTACTGGAAATGAATTATGATTTATTCAGCAGGGCAGTTTACTCTGAACAGAACCAGATTGACTATTTTTTGAGGCTCAGCCCCCAACAGAGAAAGGAAAAATTTGATGAACTGCTTCAAATAAACCGTTACGAGAAAGCCAGAGCAAATGCTGTAATGGTTGGGAATAGAATGAAGAGAAACATAAGGGACAGAGAAGGAATATTGAATCAGTTAAAGGAAAAAGCGGAAGAAACAAAGGAAAAGGAATTAAAGGAAAAAATAGGGAAGAAAGAAAAAGAAGCAAGAGAACTGAAGGAAAAGACATTAAATGATAAAAAAGAATTGAAAGAAAAGGAAAAAAAATTAAATGAATTAGAAGGAAAGGAAAAGGAATTCAGGTTAATGAATGAATTAATGCTCAAGAGCAAGACAAAGATAGAGGAACTGGAGAAAGAGATTGCAAGAATGGAAAAAGATGGAAAGATTAAATTGAGTGAATTAAAGGAAGAGGGAGAAGGAAAGAAAAAAAAGGGATTGGATGAAAAGAAGAAAACGCTGGAAAAAAAACTGGAAGAGGTAAAAGAGTTTGAGAGAAGGATTCTTTCCTTAAAGGAAAAAATCGATTTCGTGGAAAAGGAAGCGAAAGAAAAAAGGAATGGAATCCCTGAAAAAATAAAATGCTTAGAGGAAGTAAAGAAGGAGGAAGAGAGAATAGGAAAAGAAAAAAAGCGGAGAGAGGGCTTATTGAAGGGAATGGAAAAGGAATTCAATGAATTAACTCAATTTATTGCATTGAGTAAAGAAAGGGTTGAAGCAATAGAGGAACAATTGAGCGGGCTGCATAAGGCAAAGGCCTCCTGCCCCTTGTGTGAAACAAAGCTGGATGAAAGGAAAAGGAAGAAACTGCTTGAGGGAAAGGAAAAAGAAAAGACTGGACTGGAGGCAGAAGCAAAGGCAAAATCAGCGGAGAAAGAAAAAAATGAAGGGGAAATCGGAAAAACAAGGGAATACCTGGAGGAAATTGAAATTGAATTAAATGAAACAAGAAAATGCAGGGACTTGTTTAAGGAAATAGAGAAAGCAGAAAAAAAAGTCAATGAATTAAAGGCAGAAGAGAAAGAAAACGGAAAGATTCTGGGAGAAAAAAAGGAAGAAGTAAACAAAGAAATGATTGAGAAAGTTGAAAAGGAAATAAGGTTTGTTGAGGATATCATTGAAGGATTGAGGAAAGTGAGGGAATGCAGTAATTTAAAGGAGGAAGAAGAAAAACTGGAAAAGGAATTAAAGGAACTGGACTTCAAGGAGAAAGAATTGGCTGAAGTGAGAAAGGGAATTGTTTTTCTTGAATCAGGAATTAATTCTAATTTGAAGGAAATGGTTTCAAATGAGGAAATGATTATAGAATGGAAACAGCAGTTGAAGGATGCAGTGGAATTAAAGGAAAAACTGCACGGAATAGAGAAAGGCGTTGTTCATCAGAAAGAAATGGTCAGCAAACTTAATCTCTTCACTAATGCATTGATTGCAACACAGGCAGAACTAAGAGAGGAATTAATTGATACAATAAACCAGGCAATGGATGATGTATGGAATAGAATTTATCCCTATCAAGACTTTACTTCTGCTAGAATGGAAATAGAGGAAGGAAACTATGAGTTAAAGGTAAGGGAGAGAAATGGGAAATGGGTAAGAGTAGAGGGAATTCTTTCTGGAGGCGAAAGAAGTGCTGCAGCGATATGCATCAGGATTGCTTTTTCTTTGGTTTTAGCACAGAATCTGGGTTGGTTGATTCTGGATGAGCCCACCCATAATTTGGACAGGGCAACTGTAAGAGAATTAACCAATACAATGAAGAATCATTTACCTGAACTGGTTGAACAAATCTTTGTGATTACCCACGATCCTGAAATGGAGAAGGCTGCCTCTGCCTCATATTATTTTTTAGAGAGAAACAAGAATGAGGAAGGAATAACTATCCCCACGACAAATGAGATAAACTGATTATTGCTCTTTTGTGTTTAATTTCTTTGTAATGAATCCTGCAATCAAATTCCTTGTTTTTTTAGAGAAAGGAAATTTCAATGAATCAAGGAATCTTTTGTTTTCCTCGAAGTCCTTGGAAAAGTTTTTTGGATAAAGCTTTAGCAAGGAGGCTGAACGGGTTTTTACTCCTCTTGGAACAGCTTTTCCCATCAAAGAACACCGTTTCAGGAAACACTTATCCTCTTTTCTTCTCCATTAGGGTATTTTCTCAATATTGTAAGAGGAAGTTTCTTTTGCTCGAATTCAAATGTAGCTAATTCAATCATTGAAGCTCCTTTTGGGACACTGATCATTGGAGGGGCCCCTAAGGAAAGCTGTAAGGCTCTTGCACTTATAAGCCTTGTTTTCTCGAATCTAGTAAATTCTTCCATAAAATTATCCCATTAAAAAAAGGCATTAAGATAATATTACTTAATCTTATGAGAAAAGAATTAAAAAGCCTTTCCTCTAGGTAAAATAAATTCTTTTATAGGTTTTCTTTATTTGCGGGGAGGGAAGGCGTTCTTCTATTGAGAAGCCCTGTGCAAGGTGAAGTGCTGAATTAGTTGAAACAAATACATTTAATTCATCCACAAGAAGCGTTTTTTCTCCGTTCCTGTCAACGAATTCCTTGAATCTTTCAAATGCGTTTGCCTGAATGCATTTTATTGCATTGCCTAACCCCGATTCATAGAATTTGGAAAACGGATTGCATAAATGTAATGGAATGAGTGAAAGGATTTCCTTTAGTATAGAACAAAATGAATCCAAATAAATGAATTGTGGTTCTTCTTCTAAGGAAAGCGAAGAGATTATTGGATTTTTTTGGGGGGCTTTCCTTTTTTTTTCCATTGTTTTTTCGATTTCAACGATTTCCTTGTTCAATGAGACTATTTCCCTTGAGAGAAAGGATTCGTTTTTTCTGCAGAACCAAACCAGATAATGGTCTTCTAAAATCACTGCCTGGTTTTTTTCTACTAATTGCACTGCATCAATGAGTGGGACTCTTGCGACTTGGTCTTTATGGAAAGGGCCCAATGGAATTGAATCCAAGCACCATTCTCTCTTCATCCTCTCTCTTTTTTCTTTTCCTGGAAAAAAAGAGTCCATAATATAAGCCCATTCCTTGAAGAGTGATTCAAAGTAGATTCCATCGAAAAGGAATTTTACCTCTGCCAATGAAGAAGGGGAGATGTTTGATGAAGTCAATTCTCTTGGTTTACAGCAGGAACAATTCATTGCCTCAAAACCCGTATTGAAGAAAGGAAAAGTCATTAACATGGAAAAAACAGAACTGAAGTCGAGTTCCGTGACATTCTCATAAACTCCTTTTGGAGCATTAAATTTATTTCTCGGGGTCTTTAGAAAAGAACCTTTGTTTAATGCAAAGGAATTCCTGAAAAAGATTTTTTCAAAAAACTTTTCCGCTACTGCTTCTTTTTTTGCAGGCAGTTCAGTGAATGGCACAGACAAGATATTGGAGAGAATGATTGATTCAATTATTTTCACTGCGCTTTCCCTCTCCTCCTTCATTAATCCCTTTAAAAATAATTCAAGGTCTTCCTGCAAACCAAACAAATTTATTTTAGGGATAGTGAATGAATTTATTTTTTTAAGTGAATCTCCCCCCGCCTTAAAACAATCAAAGTAACTCCAATCCCTTTCAATTAAAAACTGTCTCTCCGGAGACAACAGCAATGGATTTAATTTTGTGGAAGAAATAATCAACGTATAAAGTTTTTTTAATTCAGTAAAGTTTAATGCAGTAATCTTTAGAATATTATTTTTCAGTAATTTTGTCCTGAATCTTTTTCTATCGTAAAGATTAATCAAATCAAACAGAGTTTTTTTATTCAACCCCTCAAGGGACAAATAAAAGTAAGGGACAAACGGAAAAGAAAAAGATTTTTTTTCTTTTTCGTTAGAGAACTCTAAGCAGATTCTTCTTTTTTCATTTAAGTAAACCGATTTAGTAAGAAAATACCTTCTCATAGAAGGAAAAAAGTTTCAGGGATTTAAAAATAAGGATTAGGGAGAGTTCATTGCCCCTGAAACAGGAAAGATATATATTTAATATA
>JBDRIL010000055.1:0-17307 GCA_043815885.1 archaeon
CATACCATATTAAAAGCTGGCTCAAGTCAGAAAATGTAAAAACAGTTATCAAGATAACTGAAATCACAAAGGCAATCACCACAGAACTTCTAAAATGAAATCTAATGAAATCAGATAAGTTAAAGTAAGACTTCGCGGTTAAATCCATTTTTTTATTGAGAACAAATGTAACTAGATAAAACGCTATCAGTGTGACAATGGAAATAAGAAGAAAAGGAAAAAAAATCTTTAGCCCAAAAGGCAGTTCTATAATCTCTAAAAAAATTGTGGGAAGCCCTGATAGAAGGCTTTCTTTTAAGCCCCATCGGATGTCATGTATTACGTAAACAAAGGAATTATTTAGGATTAATCCAACTATCCATACAAGCAGAGGAAATACGTAAAAGAGAGGCCGGCTTTTTTCCCCTTTTTCTGTTACAAAAAAGTAAACTGACAAAACCCATATTAGAGGCAGAACGTACAAAAAAGTCAAAGTGTGTATTACTGACAGAGACAAAATAAGTATTGAAGAAATAATAAGGTTTTTGGTTTTCCTTTTTGTAAAATAATCAATTAACTGAATCAAAAGAAGCAGAATAATCATTAATCCAAACTGCTGTGGTCTTACTTCAATTATTGGCCATATAAGGTAAGAAGAGCTTAGGGCACATAGCGCTCCGCCAAAAGAGAGCCTGTTACTCGCCGTTATTCTTTTAAATAAAAAGAAAATCATTAAAGGAATCATTGCACTGACAATTAACCCAACTAAGAAAACAAGTGCATCTAATCTAAGGTCAGTCAGGAGAGAGGCTATAAAAAAACAGTATTGTCCCAGGGCCAGATGCGTGCGTTAAAAAAGAAATGTCCTTCAATATCAGAAAATTTTGGTAATTTTGAAAAAGAAGTTGTTCGTCAGAAGAAGTAAAAGCAAAGTTGTTTGAAAGGCTCAGCTTGGCGTACAATGGAAAAAAAATACCCAAAAGAACAAGGACGACTAAAAATAAATTCTTTTTGTTTTTTATGTATTCTTCCTTGTTCCTGATCAGCAAATAAATGCTTGGCGAGATTATCCCCCAGATTATTAATAGAAATACAAAGCTAAAGATATCCATTTATTTAACACCAGTTATATGATATAAAAAATTAAAGTAGAAAAACCTTTGGTTTTTTAATCCTAAATAAATATAAAACGCTTAGGGGGAGAAATATCTGAGGATTTAAATGATTATAATTGTAGCAAATACTTCGTTTCCCTCAAATAATGCTATGTCATTAAGGATAGGAAGAGAGGCAGAGATTTTATCGAAAAATGACGAAGTGACTGTAGTCTGCAGAAGGGAAAAGCACCAAAACAGCAAAGAAAGCATTTCCCTTGAGGGAAAAGAAATTAATGTTGAAAGGTTTGATTTAAATTACGTTGACCCTAAATCCCCGTATTATGTTCCTTTTTTCTCAGAGGCATTCAGAGCAATCAGAACCTTTTTTGCTCTGTTTTTTGTGATTGCTCCATTGCTGAGAAAAAATAATGATGCAAGAATTCACGCAGTTAATTCGCCAGAAACAATTCCATTGTCTTGTTATTTGACTACAATGATTTTTGGAGGCAAGGCATTTGTTGCAAGATTTGATGACTTAGGACCAGAGTTAAGCGGAGAGGCAAAAGGAATCAGTGAAAATAGTTTAATAATAAAAATAAACAAGTCAATTGAAGGGTTTATATGCAATAAATATGAAAGAATAATTTCTTATTCTGATGGGATAACAGAACAATTAATTAAAAGAAATAAAATAGGCAGAGACAAGATAACTACTCTAATGATGACCCCAAGAAAAATAAAGAGAAGTACACAGTCTGCCTCAATAAAGAGTGTTAAAGACAAAAAGCCCTTTCTTTTAGCCTATACAGGCACTCTACAGAATTATGGTTTTATCCTTAAAGGCTTTAATGACTTGTTTTTTTCATTGCAGAGGGTAAAGGAAAAAGGAAAAGAGTTTACTTTGATTATTGCTGGAGAAGGCAATGCAAAAAAACATCTAATGAATTTAAGCAAGGAATTTGGTTTAGAAGAAAATGTTTTATTCAAGGGAGAATTAAATGAAAAAGAAATTGATTCTCTCCTCCTTGGCACTGATGCCACTGTAATTCCTCTTCCTTGCTCCAGCCATATGTTGCACACCTTTCCTACAAAAATCCTGAAATACCTTGCCTTTGGAAAAGTAATCATTGCACCAAACTACGGAGAGTTTTCAAGACACTTTAACAATAAAGAAAATGCTGTGCTGTATAATGAAAGATCAAAGCTTGACCTCAGCAATAGACTTATTGAGGTAATGGAAGACAAGAATCTAAGAAAAAAAATTGAAAAAAATTCACTTAAACTTTTTGAAACAAAATTCAATCAAACAGAAATGGAAGAAAGATTAAGAAAGATTTATTCCATTAATTAAATTTTTTCAGTCATTTTCTTTGATAACATAAAACAATTATTCAGAAGCTCTTTTTTTTGGATTTTTTTAATAGCTTTCGGTTCAAACCAAAACCAAAAATAGTAAAACAAAACCAATAGGAATGGATTAAATGAATTCAAAAGGAATGACTCAATTTTTTTGGGTAAAGGAGAAAAAAGCTTCCAATTCTCACGCATCCCTGAAACTATTTTTAATGGTTTAAGTGCTCCCTTAGAAAACTCTCTTCCAATCAATTCAAAGGAATCAGCCTTATAGCAGTGAATTCCTTTTGCCTGCAGATACATTACTGGAAGAAGGGTAAAGTTATGGAAGAAGAGCTTCCAATCATAGGCATTCTTTATCTTTCTTCTATTTTCAATGATTTCCTGAAAGTATTCTTTAGTTATAAATAAGGAATTCTTTATTTCAGTTTTCTCAGCTCTCTCAAGGAAAACCAAGGAGTTTGGTTTATCAAAAAAAGAAACAGAATGCTCAAATAACACAAAAGGAAAAAACACCTGTGGAAAAAAATCCATTTCCTCTTCCACAATTATGTGCGGTCCATGGTGCTGTAATGGGTCAAAGACATGCCCAAAACAGCGCAGTTTAATCATTTTTTCCCTTAAACGTAAAAGTTTTTCCTCATCTTTGACTGTCCCTTTTTTTATCAGTACCATTGAATCAAAATCACTCCATCCTTTCCTGAAAGAAAAATCAGCAAAACTTCCGTGAATAAAAAAACCACTGCAGAATTCTTGTAGGTTTTCATTCACAAATTTTTTTAACCAGAAAAAAGGGGATAAAAAAGAATCCTTTTCTGCGGTCACAGCCCATTTATTGAAGGATTCGGTTTTATTTAACGATAATTTAATCCTTTTTGTTTTAATTTTTTTTAGTTCCGGAAAGGAATAAAATTGGCCAAAAATTGTTGAAATGATTTTTGCGTATTCCTTTGACGGAATTTTTTTGTAGGAATTCTTTTCCAATAATGAAATGCTTTGCTCGAAAAAAATTGGGTCTATCTCTGAAAGCAACTGCTTAAGTGAGACCAAATCATTCATGCTTACGTCGTAGAATGGGTAAAAAACCTTGGTTAAATAATTTGAATTGTCTGCGCTTAAAAAAAGGTAAAGTGATTCATGCAGTTTGCACTGCAATAAAAGAACTTTTTCCAAATGTCTTGGATTCATTTTTGGACCCTGATTAAGTTTAAGTCTTTAGCGGAGACTACATTGAGAAAAAGGAGTAATACAAAATAAATAATCAAAGAAATAACTAAAAGAATTAATACATTCAAGAAACGGAATGTCAGAATAAACAAAATGCTTGCGCCTATTGCAATTAATGGTTTTACAAATTTTTTCCTCAAACCACTCTTCTGGAACCTTGTTGCAAACCAGAAATACAAGCCGAAGAGCAGTAGTTCAGTTAAAAGTATTGAGACTGCAGCCCCAAAAAAATCAAAAAAGTAAATCAAGACAATGCTTGAAATCAAGCAAAAAAATGCTGCTATTCCCTGCGCAGTCATTCTTTTTCTTTGCTCGTTGATTGAAGACAAAAAAGTTCCTGCAATAATTGAAGTATATTTCAAAAGCAGGACAAATGAAAGCGTCTGCAATACAATTTTTGCTTCAAAAAATTCTTGTCCATAAAGAAACACTATTATTTCCTCGCTCAACAAAAAAGTAAATACAGCAAAAGGCAAGCTCAAGAGATACATAAACATAATAGATTTTTGATAGATTTTTGCAAGCGTTTTTTTGGATTTCTTGAAAGAGTTTGAAAGAGCAGGAAAGATTGCCGAAGCAAACATCAGAGGAATAAAGTATAATCCAAAGATAAGATTGAATGCAGCACTAAAAAGGCCGACGCTTGCATCCCCCTTAATAAAGGAAAGAAAAACAGTCGGCAGATAGAAGTAAATTAAACTAAAGATGCTGGCCAAGCCAAAGGGCCATGTTTCATGCAGTATTTTCCTCCAAAAACTAAAATCTATTCTGATATGAAATTTTGCAAATTTTTTCCTCACCAAAAAGGAGGTTAGTAAAAAAGCAAGCAGAGAAGAGAAAACAAAAGCCAAAAACACAAAAAATAATTTATTAGCATAGAGAGGGGAAAACAAGACGTATAAGGTAATGCCAAAAAGAAGGAATGATTGAAGTAGTCGTGTAATTGCAATGTATTCCATTTGCTCAAATGCCTGAAAAATGCCCCTAAAAAAACCTGAAAAAGAATTAAAGACAATGTACAATGAAGCCATTAAAACCAAAAGCAAAACAGCCTCAGATTTCTGCAAAAGCAATATCATTAAAAAAATCAAGGCAAAAATAATAACTGAAAAAATGGTTTTAATAACCAAAATATTGTCAATGTATCTTTTAGCTAAATTCTTGTTTCTGGCGACCTCCCTCACAACAAGTTCTGAAAGACCAAAATCTGTTCCAATAACAAACAGTGTTGCAAAAGATAAGGCGAACATAAAGAAACCAAAGTCATGAAGCCCCAAAAAGCGGGCTAAATATATCAATAAAACAAAATTCAAGAAAATGGCGATAATTTCTGCAAAAATAAGAAAAAAGGTATTTTTAGCAATGGTTCTTGCAATCATTTATGTCTCTCCAATAAGCCTTATTTAAATAATTCCTTTTCGCAACACTTTTTTATTGCTTCTGTAATTAAATCGATAATGATGAGAGTTATTTCTTTTACAGCATCGGTGCTTTCCAAAGGATTTAGCCTACTCAATCAGTTCCATCCAATAAATGCAAATTATAGGAAGGAATTCTCAGAACCATTGTTCTTTTTTACCTGTGATGACATTGGAAAACACGATTCAATAGAGGATATTACAGAACTTGCAAAAATCCTTGATTCTAATAAAGTAAAAGCAACATTCTTTGTTGTCCCCAAAGGGATTAACAGCACTTATGCAAAAAAACTTTCATCACTTCTAAGGAATCATGAAATAGCACAGCACGGTATCACGCATCAGAAAAAAGAGTTAACAAAGGAGCCAATTGCAGTCATAACAGAAAAACTAAAGAATGAAAGAATGTTATTGGAAAGTAAATTCAACAGAAAAATAATTGGCTATAGAAGCCCTTACTTTGTTTGGAAAAGAGGAATGGAGAAAGCATTAAAGGAAGCAGGTTTTGAATACAATTCAGAATCATATTTTTTCAATCCCTGGTCCTGGAAGACAAGAGAAGGTCTTTGGTGCATTCCGGTTGAATCAATCGGAGATATAATAACGCATTTTGAGTTCAACGAAAAAAAAACAATAGACTTCATGGAGCATAAGTTAGAGCATATAAAAAAACAAAAAAAACTATTTGTTTTCTTGTTTCACATACAATCAATGAAAAAAGGAAAAACTACTCTGAAAAAAATACTTTCAATAGCAAAAAAGCACGGAATAAAAACTGAATATTCTCTTGGAGACTTTGTTGCCAAATTAAATAAAAAAGTCTAAACTAACTTATTGTAAACTTCTTCTGTTTTTAATGCAATTCTTTCCCAATCATACCTCTCTAAAACTTTTTTTCTTCCGTTTTCTCCTAATTTCTTCCTTAATTTATTATCTTCTATTAATTTTTCCATTTTCTCTGTTAAATCCATTTCGTTTTTTGCTTCCGCCAAAAAACCATTTTTCCCATTTTCAACCACACTTCTTATTCCAGGCAGGTTACTTGCAATAACTGCTTTCCCGCAAGACATTGCTTCAACGAGCACTAACCCAAATGCCTCTCCCCTGTCGGTTGAAGGCAGAACAAGAAAATCACATAAATTGTAGTAGTAAGGAAGCTCTTCATTTGAAACTCTTCCAGCAAAAAAAACATTTTTCTTTATCCCCAATTCGCCTGCTCTTTTCATATAGTAATCCTTTAAATTTCCTTCTCCAACCAAAATCAACTTAATATTTTTCTCCTTTATCCCTGAAAACCCTTTCAATAATACTTCAACTCCCTTAAAGTAATGCGCTTTATCCAATGCCCCAACAAACAGAATAATTCTTTCATTTTCAATTCCTAATTTTTTCTTTAAATTATCCATATTTAAATTAGGTTTGAACTTATTCGAATCAACCCCATTCGGCACTTCCACCAAATCCTTCTTCCTTTTTTCGAATAATTCCCTGAAATTGGAATTCATTGCGTAATCCATTGAACTCACAATTATTTTTTCGGCATTATTCAGAATTGCCTTTAGAAAAAACTTTTCATGCAATTTAAAAAAATACTTAAGCCACCCTTCGCCAATCACATCCATTTGATATGTTGCAACCAGAGGAATTTTTCTTGTTCTTGAAACAAGTGATGCAAGTTCTCCTCCAAAATGATAAGGCAAATGCAGGTGGATTAAATCAAAATCATTTATCTTTAGGATTCCAGGGCTCAAAGTAGCATTCCCAAAATTAAATATGTAATTCAGTCTGTTCACTTTGATTTCTTTTGGATAAATGAATGAAACATTCCTAGGGAAATTAGAAGTGAATACCTCTACTTCATACCCTCTCCTGGCCAATTCAATTGAATTATTGTAGGCAACATTCCCCACGCCCCCAAAGTATGGAGGAAAGGGCGAAACCACTTGTGCAATCTTCATTTCTTATTCCTTCCTTAAAACAATATTTACATGCCATCCAATCCTTTTAACCAAAGGAATTTTTAGCAGCAGAGCATCAAATGAAAGCAATGCCTTCTCAATTGCCTTAGGCAGATTGATTTTCAATAACAACAAAAAGCCCGATAAAAACAAGACATAATTATACTTAACTACTTTTAATCCATTTCTCTCAAATAATTTCCTCAATTCCTTTTCCTTAAATCCTTCAGTGGTTTCATCTCCAATGGATACCTCTTCCACGTTATAATCCTTTCTGAAGAAGGAAACAATCTTCCTCCCAACCCTTGAATGCTTTACTTTTTTGAAATAGTACGGCCAGGAATTTGGTTCAGAACCAATAATCATTGTGCCTCCCTTTTTCAGCACTCTACTCATTTCCCTGATTCCTTTTTCATTATTCTTCAAATGATGCAGTGTAGCAACCATTACAACTGAATCAAATAATTCATTCTCAAAAGGAATCCTTTCCGCGTCCCCAACAAAAACCTTCACATCATTAAACTTTTTTTCCTTTAATTTTTTTCCTGTCTCTTCCACCATTTTTCTTGAAATATCAAATCCTACTGCCCTAAACCCTTTTTCCCTGATTTCAACTAAATCCTTTCCCGTCCCGCATCCTGCCTCTAAAACAAGTGCTTTTTTTGGAAGTGAAGAAAGGTATTTCAAAAAATCTTCATGAATGAATTGAATTTTTTTTGATTCTAGGTTATGTGCTTCATCATACTTCTCACTGTGTTTGTCATGGAATCTCATTTCCTTTTCCTTGAAATTCTCCAGTCTAGAGGGAATAAATATCGGTATTCCTGATTCAATTGCATACTTCTCCTTGCATTTACTGCACTTAAGAGAATTATTTCCTTCTCTCAGCTCTGAATAACATTCTGGGCAGGAAAAATTAATGTTTTTCATTTTTCATTCTCCCAATAATGTTTTTGGTTACTCAACATTCTCCTTAATCCTTTTGGAAGATACTTTCCCTTTCTTCCAGTGAATACCCCTAAAAATTTCACTAAACCGTAAGCAATAGAGTAAGGAATCCAAGAGTAATATTTCTCGGCTAAAAGATATTTTAATGTATTCAGGTAAAACTTTGTTCCTGCAGCAACAAATCCTTTTGAATCATATGTGGAATAGATTTGTGAATACGAATACCCTATATCAAAGTGCCTCTTGAATAAATCAGTCAAACCATAATTGTGTGAATGCACTATTTCTGCCTTTGGCTCATAAACTATTTTATGCCCTTTATTCATTATCCTGAAAGCCCATTCGTAGTCCTCTGAAACAATTACTTCTTCAGAAAACGGTTCTTTCTCAAACAACTCTTTTCTTACTGCGCAGTTCACTGAAGAGTAAACAATGTTTTCTTCCTTCCAATTAGAGGAATTCCATTCAATTTTATTGTCTCCATACTTCTTTAAGTAAAAATAATTCTCCATTGGAAAAGCTTTCTCCAACGGCAGCTGCCTTCCATAGACTCCAGCAGTGTTTTTATCCTTAAAATTTCTCAGCAAATTGTAAAGCCATAACTCATTTTTTGGAACAGCGTCCTGTGTAATGAATACAAGGTACTTTCCTTTTGCTTCTTTTGCAAGAGTATTCCTTGCCTTTCCATGCCCAAACTCTTTCCTGTTTATTTTTTTTATTATTACAGGGAATTTTTTTGCTATTTTTAGGGTTTCATCGCTTGATTCTGAATCAATTATTTTGACCTCAAAATTCACTTTCTTTTGCTCGAAAATTCTCTCCAATACTTCTTCAAATTTTTCCCCTGCATTTAAGGTGGGAATAAGGATACTTGCTTCAATTGGCATAAGTAATGCATTAGGAAAAAGGTTTATTATTTATTTTGATTTCCTTTAAAAACCAATGGTTTTTCTTCCGTAATGAATTATTCTCTCTATACCAATTCCTGTAAGCAATATTATTGTGTACACCAGCATTGTAACAAAAATCGCTTGAGAAAAAAATAAATTAATTGCAATCACTTGAATCAAATAGGAGAGAAATAAAAGAAATATTAACAGTATTACTAGAATCCTTGCTCTTCTCTCAAAAACACTGTGATAAAATCCAAGCATAGCTACCGCAAAATGAAATATACTGAAGTAATAAAGTAAATGAATTGAAGTTAAGTGAAACGCAAAGAGGTTTGTGGTAAGCAATAATATGGCTAAACTTGCTCCAATCCAAAACCAAACCAACTTCTTGGATGTAATCTTATTGTATTCAGTGGCTAAATAAAAAATAAAGACAAAAAACAGTACTGCGAATAATTCCCTGTTTATAAAGAAGAGAATTGAGTAAGGAATCAATGTAAATACATATCGAGGCATGTTTTCCCTTCCAAAGGTCACAAGTATTCCGTACAAAGAAAAAATAAACAACCCAAAACCAATCAATAACTCTAACTTCATTGAATAAATACTCATAACAAAATTGGTTGAAAGAATTAATGTGAGTGTTGAAAAAAATGTTGCAGTGAAATTGCCTTTAGTCATGTAAATCATTAATCCATATGTAAGGACAATCAATCCGCTTGAAATAATCAGGGGCATTAACTCTAGTCCAAACAACTTAAAGGAATAAATGGATGTCAGAAAGTTCTGGATTAAATTAAAATGAATCAATAAATGAATTATTAGGTTGAATAACAACAGAGAGGGAAGAAGAATTAAATTGTGTTTGATTACTTTTTTGTTGCCTAAAAACTTTAAGTCAAACAGTCTCCTTGCAATCTTTGCTCCATCATCTATTGCTCTAAGTTTTGCTTCATCACTTCTCTTCCTGTAACTGATATTTATTTCACTGAACTTGTATCCTTTTTTTGCGCATTCAGAAAATATATTGGCTTCTACATCAAATCCGTCTGCCGCAATATCTATTTCCTTTATTACTTTTTTCCTGAACCCCCAATACCCTGTACATAAATCACTTATCTTTGTTCCAAACAATAAATTTGCAAGGTTTGTAAGGAACCTGTTTCCCAATTTATTAAGGGAACTCATTGCCCCTTCCTCAATCCTTCCCCCCAACCTTGAACCCAATACCACTTCATTCCCTTTCTCTAATTCCTTCAGTATTGGAATAATGTATTCCCCTGGATAGGTTTCATCTGCATCAAGCATTACAGTGTAATCGGATTGAATGTAATTGAATGCATCCCTTACAGCATTTCCTTTTCCTTTTTTTGTTGGAATAACCTTTGCACCTTTACTCAATGTAATTTCTTTCGTTCTGTCAGTGGAAGGGCCATTCACTACGAGTACCTCTGTCCCAAAACCCATTTTCTTTATTTCTTTCAGCGGGATTTCTTCAATTACTTTCCCTATGTGTTTCTCTTCATTCAGTGCAGGAATAAAAATAGTTACTCTCTTCATTTTACCGATTACAATCTAGCATAATTCTAATTTAAAGCTTTTCTTCTATTCTTTAATAGAAATGAATTCAATGAAACTCTTAAGGACTGAGTTTTGGATTATACTGATTCTTTTCTTTGTATGGCTAAGCCTTGAAATGACTTACTCTATTCATGATGACTACCATTTGCCTTACCATTCGGATGAATGGGACCACATTGCAATTGCCTCTGAAATCACTAGGACTGACCAATTAGTTAATTACAATCCTTACAGCAGAACTGGTTGGGATCCTCAATGGGAACAAAACTATCACATATTCATGGCAACCATAATGAATGTAACTGATTGGGATGTAGTTGATTTGGGGGGGGTTTACACTGCATTGTTCATTCCAGTGCTGATGACTTTTTTAATGATTTTTTTTAGTTTCCTGTTAGCAAGATATTTAACTAATTCCACTGCATGCGGAATCATTGCAGCAATAACTGTTCTGCTCACCCGCCCTAATGCAAACATTCTTGGTTACTGGTTTTCGGTTCCAATGGCGTACGGAATGGCTTTCATTCCATTAATCCTCTATGTATTCGCCAAAGCCTTTTCCTCTAAAGGATACGGTTACTTTATTGTTCTTTTAGTTTTACTTGCCCAAGGAACATTGGTTCATCCTGCCTCTGTAACTATTTTTTTCCCAGCCTTTGCTATTTATTTCCTTCTTTCCCCCAAACTTCTCTGGCAAAACAAGAAGAAAATCCTGTTAATAGTGGTAGAGTTCATTGCACTGATTTCTTTGTTGGTTGGTTATTCTGTCTTTCAGTATTCTTTTACTGGCTATTCTGACTTATATCAAACCTTAATGCAAACAATTTCCTTTACTACTTCATTGTATGAAGTTCAGGCTTACTACTTCTTGCCTAGATTCATTACCTGGCCGATCTTCCTGCTTGGAATGCTCGGTGTAGCTTCTCTCTTTCTTTCAAAGAAAAAAGAAGCAAGAATTCTTCCATTATTGGCTCTAACCCTTATTGCAGGAGTCTATCTTTTCTTTACTGAAGGAAGAATCTTTTTATCTGACTACAGAAGGGTTTTCATGTATGCTGCAATGCTTACCTCACTACTTTCAGGGATAGGCATTTATGCAATTGCCTCTTTCTTCCTGAATCCATTGAAAAAAAGATTAAAGAATTATTTTATTTTTACAAAAAAATTTCCTATTGTGGCTGTCCCTCAAGCAATTGCAGTAGTATTAATTGCATGGTTTTTGTTTCTTCAAATTACCTTTATTCCATTCACTCACGTAAATATGCTTTATAAGGTAATAGAGGAAGAAGACGTTCCAGCAATCCTCTGGTTGAAGCACAATACTTCAATTGATGAAGTTGTCCTTGCAATGCCTTACCATTCCAGAGGAATTTATGGAATAGCAGGGAATTTAATCCTTTATGCAAATATGGCCAGGCTCAGAGGCCCTAGAGGAGAAAATGAGCCTCGTGAGTTTTGGGCTGTTTCTTGTGAGCAAAGAGCCAAGCTTCTTTACGGAAACCCAAAGTACATTTATTGTGTTGGCCCTTATCAGTGTCCATTGGATTGCAAATTTTTAAAAGAAGTTTACGCAAAGGATTCGAGGTATATTTATGAAATTAAAAGATAAAGTAATTGCATTGGCATTCATTTCAGCAATTATTGCATCAATTGTCTTAGTTACAGCTGAAGTAACTGAACCAAGCCAGTCCTTTGACCAATTAACCGCTTTTTGGAGAATTCCTTTAGGATTATACTTGATTCTTTTCCCAACTGGATTTCTCTTTTATTCCTTCCTTTTTCCCTACAAGAAAACAGTTATCGATATAGAGGGTTTTGGATTAAGTATTGCTTTAAGTATTTCATCCATCTCTCTAAGCATTTTAATTGCAAACATGTTGCTGCGTTTCCCAATAACCCTGGAGCATAATCTGATTATAATAACTGCCCTGAACGTAATTTTTTATGCATTATTTATTTTCAGGGAAAAAATAGTTCCTCACTTAACCTCGTTCTGGGTTAATTATTGTTCAAGCCTCAAGCCAAGGTTTTCCTGGAGTAAATTCATTGACATCGTATTTTTTTCCAATATAATTGTTTTTTTACTCCTTCTTGCCGACGTTATCGTTAAATATGGGGAAGAATTCGACCAGATTCTTTCTTTCCTCTCAATTCCATTGCTTGCTTTCTTTATTCTCTTTCCAACCGGCTACCTTATAGTAAGCTTATTGTTCTCCAGAAAAAAAGAACTTTATTCAACTAAATTGCTTCTCTTAACCATTTCTTTATCTGTTGCTTCCTTCTTCATTTCCCTTGTTTTAGTTTTTATTTCATCCTTTTTAATTCCATTCCAATTCAGCCTAATAATCGTTTTGGCTTTATTAATGCTTTTTAATATTCTTATCTATATTTTATTCTTATTCGTGGAAAGAATAATTCCATTAATTTATTTTGTGTTTTTCAGGAGGGAGAAGTAATTGCCTTTAACTGAATTGCCCGAGAACCAAAAAGCAATGGTTGAAGAGTACAAGGAAAAGAGAAAAGAAGAATTACTTAATAAGAGAATTCTCTCTCTTATCTCAATTCTTTTAATTGCAGGAATGATTTACTCGATTTTTTTGTTTTTACTTCCCAAAGAAAAAACCAATTATTCACTCCTTTACCTGTATCCAGATTCATATTCAAACAAGGTCGGTCCTGACAATTTGATTCCTTTCTCTTACGGCATTGAAAACCATGAAAAAAATTCAATTGAATATGATGTAAGAATTTTTTTCGGAGAAGAGTTAATAAAAGAAGAAAAAATCTTTGTTAACAAGGACGAAAAAAAGGTAATGAATGAAGAGCTTTTATTTGAAGAAAAAAATTTTTCAAATCCATTCAAGGCAAGGGTAATCGTTAATTCTCCTGATACTGAGTATGAAGTATATTTCTGGATAAAAGAATAGGGGCTGTATGTTTTGGATATAGTAATTCATTATATTGTTCCATTTCTCTTACTGAAACTATTTGATGTTAAACACAGATTCCTTCCCTTTCTCGCTTTAATTGCCCTGCTTCCTGACTTAGACAAACTAATTGGAGTAGGCAGAATGACTTTCCACAACGTCTTTTTTGTTTTAATAATAATATTCTTGGTTTACGTTTTTTTCAGGAAAAATAAAGAAGGAATAAAAGTAACCGCACTCACAACATTTTTCCTGTTCTCCCATTTATTACTGGATTTAGGCGGCCCAATTGCCATGTTTTTTCCTTTATCCCCAGACTATTACTTAATTGAATTTGCAGTAAAATTCTTTAATTTCATTCCCTTCCTTTACCTGAATTTTTCTGTTGTTACTCTTGGACCAGAGATGCCTCATTACATTATTTCAACTGCCAGCATGGGAATAATTCTGTTGCTCTTAATTCTTTTCTTAGTGAAAAAAAGATTTAAGAAATAGCTTTCTTTAGTTCTTCTACGGAAACAGTTGTTGCTCCAAGTTTTCCCACCACAATTCCTGCTGCGTAATTCGCTATTGTTGCGGCTTCTAACACATTTGCATTGGATGCAAGGCTGATTGAAAATGTTGCCAGAACAGTATCTCCTGCCCCACTAACATCAAAGACTTCTCTCGCAAAAGAAGGAATCTTCTCGAATCTGTTTTCACTCCACAGGCTCATCCCGTCTCTTCCCATTGTGAGAAGGATTGATTCAGGGGAGAGTTTTTTCTGAAAAACTCTCAAGGCATTAATAATATTTTTTTCGTTATTCAGCTCTATTTCTGTTTCCTTCTCCAATTCTTTTTTGTTTGGTTTCAGGCAGGAAGCATTTCTGAATCCAAGCTTAATGAAGTTTTTCGAGTCAACACAAACAATCTTTTTATTCCTTCCAGCTTCCTTCATCAACTCTCTCACTATTCTGTTTGTGATAAGCCCTTTATTGTAGTCACTCACTATTACAGCATCTATTAAGGGAATTTTTTCTTTAAAGTAACGCAGAAGCTTTTCCTCAGTATTTTTTTTAATTAATTCAGTTGTTTCATCATCAATTCTTGCCAACTGCTGTGTTCCGGCAATTATCCTTGTCTTGCAGGTAGTGATTCTCTTTTCCTCTTCAATCACTCCTTCGACATTTATCCTCTTTTCTTTTAACAGCCTCTTCAACCTTTCTCCATTTTTATCCTTTCCTATTGCCCCTGCAATAAAGGTTTCTCCATTCAATGCAGCAATATTGTTTGCAGTGTTTGCTGCTCCCCCCAATCCATATCTTCTTTCTGCCTGTTTTAGTACCGGTACTGGCGCTTCAGGGGAGATCCTTTCCACTTCTCCAACTATGTACTGGTCAATCATTAAATCCCCTATCACAAGAATTTTTTTTTCCTTTAAACCCGGAAATTATTTCATGCAATTTACTTGAATTCATTTTACAGTCCCCTGATTTTTTTTATTATATTTGAAGTGGAAGCATTGTCTACTTCATCCAATAAAACCAGTTTTCCCCCATTTTCTTCAATTGCCTTTTTTTCAATTATTTCTTCTTCCCTGTAATCTCCGCCTTTAACGTGAAAGTCTGGTTTAAGTTCTTCAATGAATTTAATTGGATTCGATTCATCAAAAACAAAAACGTAATTAACTGACTCAAGTGCTGCAATAATTCCACTCCTTTCTCTTTCAGGCATTAATGGCCTCATCTTTCCTTTTAGTTTTTTAACGCTTTCATCACTGTTAATTCCAACTATCAGCACATCTCCAAATTCCCTTGCCTTCTCTAAATAAATTACATGCCCTACATGAAGTAAATCAAAGCATCCATTAGTTGTAACTATTTTTTTTCCTTGCTTTTTTAATTTGGAAACAATTTCCTTCAATTCACTTAAATCCTTTACCTTTTCACTTGAATTCATAAATTCCTTTCCCCTAACTCAATTATCCTTAAACCATTCAACTGTCTTCCTTAAACCTTCATCAAACTCATGCTTACAAACAAACCCCAACGCTTTTTTTGCTTTTTCCGGGTCAGCCTGTGTGTGTTTTGCCTCTCCCTTTCTTGCTGAAACGAATTTTGCTTCAACCTTTTTCCCAAGAATTCCATTTATTTTGTGAACCAAATCAATCACTTTAATGTTTTCTCCTTTTGCAATATTGAATACCTCTCCGGAAATTCCTTCTTTCTTCATTGCAACAAGGTTTCCTTCAACTACATCTTTTACAAAAGTGAAGTCCCTGCTCTGCAGTCCATCCCCAAAAATTATTGGTTTCCTGTCATTCATTATTGCGTCAATGAATAAAGGAATAACCACAGCGTACTCTGATTTAGGGTCCTGCATTGGCCCAAATACATTGAAGTATCTCAGAGAAACAGTCTCCAGCCCAAATGCTTCACTGTATATCTTGCAGTACCTTTCTCCAACAAGCTTTGTGACAGCATAAGGAGAGAGGGGATTAAGTTCATCATTTTCGCTTTCAGGCAATTTAGTTGTATTTCCATAAACAGAACTCGAGGAAGCAAAAACCACTCTTTTTACTCCATTATTTCTTGCTGCTTCAAGCACATTCACTGTTCCGTTGATGTTAACGTCATTGTATTCTTTTGGATTGTTCATTGAATGAATCACTGAACGAAGTGCAGCCTGATGCAGTACAAAATCCATTCCAGAAAATTCCTTTTCAAGTAATTCATTATCTCTGATGTCTCCTTTAACGAATTCAATCTCATTCTCTATATCAGAAATGTTTTCCATTTTTCCTTCAAATAAATTATCAATTACTTTCACTCCATATCCTTGTTTCACTAATTCTCTCGCTATATGCGAACCAATAAATCCCGCGCCCCCTGTCACCACTACATTTTCCTTCATTTAATCCCCTTTTTTAAAATAATCCTTCACTGCTTCCTCAAAACTCCATTCTGGTTCATAACCCAAATATTTTCCCGCCAAGCTTAAATCTGCTTCTGTCTGCTCCTGATAGAATTCCGTAAAAGGGTTATCAAAGTATTCTGCCTCATAATTGAATCCAAGCACTCTATTCAATGTATCAATCATTTGATTAAAGCTCACAGCCTTTCCTGAACCAACATTCACAATACAGCTTTCTTTTGCATTCATTGCCAGAATATTTGCTCTGACTGCATCCTTTACATACACCTGGTCTCTCTTCTGTTCCCCGTACTTGAATATTCTCGGTCTCTTTCCCTCTAACATTTGCTGGCTTAATTGCCACAGCATTGAAGCCATCCTTTCCTTAAAACTCTCTCTCGGACCAAACACATTAAAATACCTCAATCCAACAATCAATGAATCACTTTTTTCCATATACTCCTTTGCAGTACAATCACACAACCATTTCGACTCCCCATAAATATTGCTTGGTTTTCCTGCATCTTCCTCTTTTTGCGGTGCTGAAGCATTTCCATAAACTGCTGCAGAAGAAGCATAAATAAACGGGATATTTCTTTTAACAGCAAAATCCATGAATCTCTTGAATCCATCCAGATTCACTTTCATCATTAATTCCTTGTCTTTAACAGTAGTATCAGTAATTGCCGCTTGATGGAAAATAAAATCCATTTCCTTTAATTTATTCAAATTAAATTCCAATACACTCTCTGAAATGATTCCCCCCTCAAATCCATTCAAGTTCTCCCTGTTTCCAACTGAAAAATCATCCAGAACAGTAACATTAAATCCTTTCTCCTGTAATGCTAAAGCTAGATTTGATCCAATAAATCCTCCTCCTCCGGTTACCATTACATTCATTTTTCTTCACTCAAAATAATTTCTGCTGCATTCCTTAAATCTTCAGCAATGTAATCTGGCTTTACTTTAAATTTTTTGTCACTTCCCCCATAACCTGTCTTCAATAGAATTGTTCTCCCGTTGCAATTCTTTCC
>JBDRIL010000056.1:0-21915 GCA_043815885.1 archaeon
GACCATCCTGTTGGTGCTTGACCGCAAGTAAAAATTGAAGTTCCTTTTGTTGCTTCATAAATTTCAACTTGAAGTATTTCATCAAGGCTGCTTCCATTGTTTTTTACATTTACTGTAAAAGTGTTACCTAATTGATCACAGTTTGCGATATCTGGCGTGATAGTTAGTGTTGCATCGTGTTGAGCAGAAGCAGTTGAAGCAAAGATTATAAAGCAAAAAAGAATTAGACTAACCGTTGATAATTTATTGTACCATGTATTATTCCATTTCATTAAAAAATCCCCCCAAAATTTTAATTGGTAAAGTAATGAAGGTAGTGATAGCTTTTTAAATATTATTGGTGGTTTATAAAAAAATTCGTCATCAACCAGTAGTAATTTTTTCCGATGAAAAAATGAATTTGGATTCCTTTATAAATGTGTTGCTTGAAATTAGATAAATCAAATTGTAGAGGTGTTTGTATTTGAAGATTCCAGAGGCAATGGATAAAATGGTTTTCAGTTATGCCTACTATGAAATGAAAGACTTTAGTAAACTTGTCCCATTTTTTGAGGCACTAGAGAAAGAAGACTTGTTCTGGATTGATGAATGCAATAAAAAGAAGGGGTTACTAAAAGGCACTTTTGTGAGAGATTATCCAAAAGGTCATTGGAATCATCTTGCAGCAACTCCGGGAGCAAAACAGGTTGCCGGTGGAACCGAAGTAAAAAACGGAGTATTAAAGATTGACGCAAAAACAAAGAGTGGTTTGACTGCCTTACAAGAAATAATTGAAGAATCCTTATCGGATTCAATTAACTTTAAAAAAGAAGAATTTGAACAAGTAAAGCAGGCGATTAGTGAAGGGAAGAAAGAACTTTCCTTACAATAATTTGTATGATTATAATAGTGCCAATAGAGCCTTTTTGAGCTATTGTAATAGGGTAATGACACACCGCTATGTTGATTTTTTAGCAATCTTTTTCTTTTCTTTATATTTGAAGTGTTTGGCTATTACGGCGATGGCTGTTTTGTAGGTTATTGGCTTGTTTGTGAGGCTGGTTTCTTCTTCCCATTTTGTGTAGATTTTTTTAGCGTTTTTGAATATTTTATCAATGTCATAGTTTAAGCCAACTTCTTTGAGTTTTTGTTTTACAAGTTTTTCGTCAATCTTTTGCTTGGAAGAAATTATTTGGTATGCGTCAAAGTAATCTCTTGGCTGGTTTCTCTGAAAAAGCGAGCGAATTTTTTCAGCAAGCAGTTCTTTTTGATTCAACATTGTAATGCTAAAGTCCGGGATTTCCTTATAAAAATGCTTTACTTGTTTTTTCTCTGGCTCTAAATGAATTTTTGCGTGAGAATTTAAGTCAACATTAACATACTCTTTTTCCTTGAAATAACTCTTGTAATACACTCGTATTCGGGTGAATTTCTCATTTTCCTTGTCAGTTCCAAGTCTTGTAAAAAGACCAGGGTTTTCTTTGACTATTTCTTCAATTTTCTCTTTTACTTCACTTATTTTTGCAGTGCAAGTGAAATCCAAGTCCTCGCTTAGCCTTGTGTGGTTGAAAACAATTTTGTTTAATGCTGTTCCACCTTTGAAATACAAGCCATCAATGTCTTTAATCAAGTAAAGCAGGGCTGTCAGAAAATAGTCTTTTTCCAAGTAAATAAGGTTAAAGTCTTTTTCAGCTGCAATATTCTGAAGCTTTGCCTTACTAATCAAATCCATTTCTTGCTCTCCTCTTTGCTTGCAATCAAAAAGCTATGTCCTGCGATCATTCGCTTTACAAAATCGCCAAGCTTTCTTACTCTCTTAAGCCTAAACTTTGTTCCAAGAACATTCCTAGTGCCCTGTCTTGTAGTGGAAAAAACATCAATAACTGCAGGAAGCTGGTCAATAAGACCCCAATAATGAACCGCGGCTTTTCCCCCAACATAGTAACCTTTTCCGTTAAACATTTCATCAGCCACTATAAAAGGGTGTTCAGCCCAGCTCTTCTGCGCATGAATAGGAACAAGATAATACTTATCCTTGTTTATCCTCACAACCCGCCCCTTACGCTTAAAGGAAGAAAGATATTTACGCAAATCAACATCCGATTTAAAGAAGTGCCTAATATCTTTTTTGGAGAAAAAACGCTTTTCTTCCAACTCCAAAAAAGACACTACCTTAATCTCCTTATCAGACAACCCCTTAATACTAATTTTTCCAGCCATTTTAATGCTACCTCAATGTTACCATATTAGTAACATTAGTGTAGCAATCTTTTTAAGCTTTTCTGGCTTCAATTCAAGGCATCTTTATGCTATTTTTCCTTGTAGCTTGCTATCTCATCTCTCAATTTTCAGAGCCTCTTTACCATATAATTTTAACTTGTTGGTAAGACCCTCTAATATAGGCAATGATGACGTCATTGCAAATAAACATTTAATGCATTAATGCCTGAAACACTCAGTGCCTAAAAGATTTCAATTTCATTTAAGGAATCACGCTAATATCAAAAGACATTAATTATGAAACTTTTTTATTGTATACCGAAGGTATGCAATGTTTTTTTTGATAAAACTTTTTCTAAAAGTTTTTTAATGTCTTTTGATAGCTATCAAAGGACAAATTTTGTTTCTATATTTTGGTCCTTTGGAATCAAAGCTATTATTTACCTTTGAAAAGCAGGGAATAAACGTTTTTTCTTTCGGCGAAGCAAAAAAAATTCTAAAGATGCCGAATAACTCTTTAAAGAATGTGATTTATCGCTTTAAGAAGAAAAAGAGAATAATTGAAATAAAATTCTCAACACAGTGTTTTAACTCTACGCCCTGACTTTCAACTTCCTGCACCATCAAAACCACAACTTAACAATACTTAACAATACTTAATAATATTTAAAGACATCCCTATCAAACAAAACCCCCCAGATTTTGAAAGTTGTAATTAAAAGTTGGATTGCGCTCCTAAGATGGACTTAGACAAGAAATCGAAACCTGCAACGGCATAATAAACAAGCTGGCTGATTACTGGCAGAAAAGGGAGAAATAGTTATCACTGGTTTCTCAATGCAGGCCTGTTTTTGTGATAACTGGTTTATACGGTTGTAATAGGGTTAAAATGCCTGTTTTGACTCTCTTGTAATAGTATGAATATTGCTTTTCGTAATGAGCAATATGGCGTGTTATTACGCATTATAATGAGCAATATTTAAATACTTGTTTGTCGTATAATATGTCATGGTTTTGAAGAAAAAAACATTTACCGCAGACGCAATTTTAGTCAATAAAATAACAAAAGAGCTTTTGGGCACTGTAATAAAAGACCAGTTAAAGGAATTTGAGGCCTTGAAAGACTCTGTTCCAAGAAGCGTTTTCCCAGAAATAGCAGAATATAAGGGTGCAGCTGCGTTTGTAGTAAAAGGCCTAAGGAGATGCGGCAAAAGCACTCTTTTAAAGCAAATAATTGAAGCAAAATTCAGGGAAGACTTTTACTATTTCAACTTTGACGATGAAAGAATATTCGGGTTCAGCGCAGAAGACTTTCAAACCCTAATGGAAACCTTTATTGAAATGTTTGGAAAAAGAAAAAACGTTTTCTTTGATGAAATACAGAACATTAAAGGATGGGAGTTGTTTGTAAACAGAATTTTAAGGCAAAACTACAGGGTTTTCATAACAGGCTCCAACGCAAACCTTTTGAGCAAAGAACTTGGAACACATTTAACCGGCAGGCACGTTGACATAGAGCTATTCCCATTCTCATTCACAGAATTCCTGAAGGCAAGAAAAGAAAAAATTCCAGAAAAAGGATTCTATTCAACGGACGAAAAAGCACAGCTTTCAAGAAGATTCAAGGAATACTTTGAAAAAGGCGGGATGCCTGAAGCAATAGTTTTCTCAAATGATGCAGTACTAAGAGAAGTAATAAATGACATAATACAAAAAGATATAGTAACCAGATACAACATAAGAAAGCCGGCTGAACTGAAAGCAGTGCTAAAATTCCTAATTGCAAATATGGCAAATTCCGTGACCTACCGCTCCATAACAAACAACTTCAAAATAAAAAGCCCGAACACAGTGCAAAAATACACAGAGTATGCTGAAGAAACCTACTTAACATTTACAGTGCATAAGTATGAGAAAAAACTCAAAAACTTTGACAAAAACCCAAAAAAAGTTTACTGTATAGACAATGGAATAATAAGAGAAAACTCTACTGCCATAAATGAAAAAAAAGGCGCAATGCTGGAAAATCTGATAGCAGTGCAGCTCAAGCGGCTCGGAAAAGAATTCTATTATTACAAGGGAAAAACAAGCAGTGCAGAATGCGACTTCATACTCCCAAAAGAAAAGCATGCAATACAAGTTTGCTATAACCTGAACGAAAACAACAAAGAAAGGGAAACAAAAGGCCTGCTCGAAGCAATGGAAAAAACAAAGGCAAAAAAAGGCCTAATACTGACACTTGACCAAGAACAACAAACCACCAAAGAAAACAAAAAAATAACAATAAAACCAACTTGGCAATGGCTCCTGGAAAACGAGCCATCATAAAACCATCAATTTTAAGGAATAATCCCTATACATTAAAGTAGGCAATGATGAGGTAAACTACAAGCAATATATGATTCAAATAGGTACTAAATAGAAACATATTTAAATTATATATGGCACATATATTACAGTATGTTTTGTAGGTGGTTTTAGATGAATGTGGATTTTAGAGGACGAACAAAACAGATACTGGAGAACATGGTTGAAGAGGGTTATGCGAACACTCAATCCGAAGCAGCCAGACTAGCAATAGTACAGTTTGGAGAAGAACACTTCAGTGAAGTGGAAATAGTTAATAGAAAGCTTGATAGAATAGACCAAGACATAAAAGCAGGGAGAAGGAAACTACTTAACAATGACCAAGCCCTTGGCGAATACGCAAAACACTTGAAGTAATCAACATGCACAAACCAGGATTTGATGAAGACTGGCCAGAATACTTCAACAAACTAGACCACGCCGTCAAAGAACGTGCTGCTAAGAAAATAAGGAAAATCCTTGAGTTTCCCAAAAAACGCCACCTAAAGAAAGGCGCCAGGTTCTTCGTTGACGAAATCGGCCAGAGCAGAATCGTCTACAGAGTATTTGAAGAAAACAACGAAGTCAGGTTCTATTTTATCGGAAACCACAAAGAATACGAAAAATGGTATAAACAATACCTCTAACCCAACCAATTAAATCATTTATCTTCTATTTGTCTAATAGGCGATGATGAGGTCATTGCAACTGAAACATTTAATGCATTAATGCTTGAATCCTCTTGCCCCGGAAAAAATTAATGCAATTCCCTTTTCGTTTGCTTCTTCTATTACTTCTTTGTCTTTAATGCTTCCCCCTGGCTCAATTACTGCAGTGATTCCGGCTCCTGCAGCCAAGTCAATGCTGTCCCTAAATGGAAAGAATCCATCTGAAGCAAGAACTGCTCCTTCACTTTTTATTCCTGCCTGTTTCAGTGCAAGGTCAACTGCCCTTACTCTTGAGGTCTGCCCTACTCCAATTCCAATTGTTGCCTTTTCTTTTGCAATCACTATTGCATTACTCTTTACGTGTTTTACTACTTTAAATGCAAATAAAATATCCTGCAATTCTTTTTCACTTGGTTTTTTTTCTGAAACAAACTTTAATTCTCTTTCCTTTAATTCTTTTTCGTCTTTTTCCTGAACCAATAAGCCTCCATCAATCTTCTTGAATTCAATTTCATTTTTTTCTTTTTTATTTAAATCCAGTTTCATTATTCTCAGGTTCTTTTTTTCTTTCAGTAGCTTCAATGCTTTTTCTTCAAAAGAGGGAGCAATCACCACTTCATTGAAGAAGGAAGTAATCTCTTTTGCAGTAGCATCATCTATTTTCCTGTTCAATGCAATTATGCCTCCAAAAGCTGATTCAGCATCGCACTCCAATGCCTTAGTGAATGCTTGGTGCAGTGTTTTTCCTGAAGCAACACCGCAGGGATTTCCGTGCTTTATGATTACTGCAGTTGGTTCAGGGAATTCCTTCACTAATTCTACTGCAGCATTCAAGTCAAATAAATTATTGAATGAAAGCTCTTTTCCGTGCAATTGCACTGCATTAACAGTACTTGAAGCATCTGCAAGGGATTCCTTATAGAGTGAAGCCTTTTGATGAGGGTTTTCCCCATACCTTAAATCCATTAATTTATCAAAGGAAAGAACCATTTTCTCCGGGAAACCCCCAGAAAACCTCTTATTAAAGAAACCAGAAATAATTGCATCGTATTCAGCTACATGCTGGAAGGCCTTTACAGCTAATTCCTCTCTAACTTTTTTATTCAGTGAACCTCTTCCTTTCTTTATTTCATTTAAAATATAATTATAATTAGTATAATCCACTACCACTGCAGCATTCTCATAGTTCTTTGCAGCAGCCCTAATCAATGTAGGCCCGCCAATGTCTATTTCTTCAATTATTTTTTCCAGAGAAGAAGTCTTCTCCAGAGTCTCCTTGAATGGATACAAATTAACTACAATTAAATCAATTCCTTCAATTCCCTGCTTCTTTAATTCACTTAAATGCTTTTTATTCCTTTTTGCAAGGATTCCAGCATGAATTTTAGGATGAAGGGTTTTCACCCTTCCTTCAAGCATTTCAGGAAAGCCAGTCACCTCTTCAATCGGAATTGCCTTTACTCCCGAATTCCTTAATTTACTGTAAGTTCCGCCAGTAGAAATTATCTTTACTCCCAATTTCTGCAGTCCTTTAGCAAATTGCACTATCCCTTCTTTATTTGAAACAGAAATCAATGCAGTCTTTATTTTACTCAAGCAATTTCACCCTTTCACTAATTTTTTCCATCCAAAGCATCCAACAACATCTGAAATGTATGGTGTTCCAATTCTTGTTTTTTTATCTATTGCGACAACCCATGAATCCATTCTAAGATGTATTCCATGTTTTGAAGCCAATAAAACATTCTTTTTTACTATTTCATCTATCTCTTTTTTATTTTTAACATTTTTCGTCTTAACCATGCTTTGCACAACAAATTTGCCTCCTCTGCGTAAATCAGTTAAAACTAATATTGGATTCATTCCATTGGGTTTAACGCACATAAATGTCGGAACTACTTTACATCCAATGCTTCTAAACATTGAAAGCATTCTAAAGTCATTTCTTGCCTGATCTTTTGGCAGGTGAGGCTGATAAACTTTTGCGACAAAAGGAACTGCTGCTTTACCAAAATAAACTTTTGACCCTCTTATGCTTCCATGAGTACCACTAGCTTCTCTGCCTATCTGTGATTTTGTTACAGTAAAGCTTATTGGGCGGTCCTTTTCCACCATGTGCTTTTTTGGTCTTCCCATAAAAATCATTTCAATATTTTTACTTTTTCCCCTTCAACCTTTATTTTTCCTTCTCCAAATAATTTAATTGCTTTCACTAAAACCTCTTGCTCTGCCTTCTGTACCTTTTCTTTCAGCGAATCAACTGTTTCATTCCCAGAAATCCTTACTTCCTTCTGCAGAATAATTGGCCCTGAATCAAGTTCCTCTGTAGCAAAATGCAATGTACAACCACTAACCTCAACTCCTGCATCCAATACCTCTTGATGCACATCCTTATCCATCCCCCCTGCAAAAGCAGGAAGCAATGATGGATGAATATTCATTACTTTATTCTTATACTTTTCAATGAATGGCTTGCTTAAAAACCGCATATATCCAATCAATAAAACCAATTCCACTTTTCTTTTCTCTAATTCCTTTATTGCTTCTTTATCGAATTCCTCTCTTGAAGGAAACTTCTTTGGATCAATGAATACAGCTGGAATTGAATGCTTTCTTGCCCTCTCCATACAATAAGCATCTTTTTTATTGGATATAAGCACAGAGACCTTTGCATTAAGCTCTCCTTTATTTATTGCTTCCATCACTCCTTTCAAGTCAGAAGCTTTTGTCGAAGCTAGAACTCCAATACTCAGTTCCTTCATTGCTCACACCCTTTACATCGATTAATTTTCCGGTTAATTTGCAGTGGTCTGCATAGGAAAGAATTTCCTTTCCTTTCCATTTCCTTAATTCCTTTAAAGCCCATTTCCTTGTCTCCTTTATCCATTTCATTGGAATCTTTTTCATGTAAGGGCATTTATTGTTTAAATAAAAATAAAATCTCTTTTTATTGATAGTGAATGAAAGCGGAAACAGCAAGCAGTCAAATGGCTTCTCATTTTCCTTTAATTTGCATCCATTCCTTCCAAGAAAAGGGCATTTCTCGTTATCTAAAAGAATCTTTCTCCCGTTCTTCCAGTAATAAGCCTCGAATTCAATCTTTACATTCTTTAATTTCTTTAAGTCATTCTTTGAAACAAACACATTCCTATTGCAGCACAATCCCCTGCATTCCTTGCATATCTTATTGAAAAAGGAATCATGCTTCATTCTTAAAACCTTTCTTTTTATTGCAGGTAATCAATTAATTCTTTTCTAGAAGTATTTGATTGCTTTAATATGCTTAATAATGTCCCTGGTTTTATTGCCTTTTTCATTGGAACAACCACAATATAATTTCTCAAATGTTTTTCTATAAAGAGATGTGTGGCTTCCTTTTTGTCTTGCCACAGAGAAACCTTTGGATTGAAGAAACTTAAGCATTTCTTTTCCTGATACAACAGGCAATCTCATTTATTAGGCCTTCAATCTAATTGGAATATTTGTAGCAACAATTTCAGGGTATTCCTTGGATTGCTTGAGTTGCCCAACAACTTCTTTTATTGTCCCGATTCCTTTTGCGGTTTCAATATACAATTCAACAGCTTCAGTAATATTCTTTTTTGCTTCTTCAAAGGTTTCTCCTTGCGAAGCAACTCCAAGTTCTGGGCAAAAGACAGAATAGCCTTTTTTTTCCTCTTTGAAAACTACAGTCAAAAAGAATTTTTTATCCATATCAAATCACTAAATATATTAAATAAACAAACTATTAAAATTTAAGTTGTTTCCTTGCAGCAATCAATACATTCTCAATCAATGAAGCAACAGTCATCGGCCCAACACCGCCAGGAACAGGAGTAATAAAAGAAGCAATTTTTCTCACTTCCCCAAAATCCACGTCCCCGACAATCGTTCCTTCAATCCTGTTTATTCCTACATCAATCACTACTGCTCCCTTCTTCACCATTTCCTTCATGATTAATCCTGCTTTTCCCACTGCAACAACCAGTACATCTGCTTTCTCTGTGAATTCACTTAACTTCTTGGTGAATTTATTGCAGTAAGTTACTGTAGCATTTTCATTCAATAACATTATCCCCAAAGGCTTTCCAACAATATTGCTTGTTCCAACAATTACTGCATTCTTTCCTTTCAGGGGAATTTTTGTTGACTGCAGCATTTTCATTATTCCTTTTGGAGTCGCGGGAAGCAATGCTTTCTCTCCCAAAAAACCCTTTCCAATATTTAATGGATGAAATCCATCCACATCCTTTTCAGGAGAAATTGAATTCATTACCTTGAACTCATTTATGTGTTTAGGCAGGGGAAGCTGCACCAGAATGCCGTTCACTTCTTTATTTTCATTTAAATTATTAATAATATTAATCAGTTCTTCTTCGCTTATGCTTTCATCCAAAAAATGGTTTTCTGTATTGATTCCAGTTTCCTTGCATGCCTTTTCCTTTGCATTCACGTAAATCCTTGAAGCTTCATTTTCTCCAATCATTACAATAGAAAGAGTCGGAATAAAATCCAATGATTTTACTTCCTTTTTCACTTTATCCAATAATTGCCGGGCTAATTTCCTTCCATCAATTATCTTAGCCAACATATAAATTAAAAGAAGAATAAAGGTTATTAATATAATCAATTATCTTTCCTAACCAAATGTCGTACTAATCCAGTCTCCAGCGTAATGGGTTGCAGTTATCACTATTAATGCAATGAATAAGTGTTCTCCTATTACTTTCCATGGATTCTTGTTCTGTTTTCTGGCAATATAGTAACTAAAGATTGCCAGTAAAGACAATCCCCATGCAAGGCTTACAATAATTGCAGTAATTAATTCAAATAACAGTAATGGAACAAGAAAGGTTAAGGCAAAAAAGAATTTAGCAAAGAAGGTTACCCCGGTTGACTGCCATATCTCTCTTGAGGAATGCTTGTTTTCGGTTTCCTCTGACATATGGATTCCCAATGCATCAGAAAAAGCATCAGCAATCGCAATTGTTAACACTCCCCCGGTAACCACAATCCTTGAATGGGTTCCTGAATGCAGTCCAACCATTAAACCAAGAGTAGTAATAATTCCAGAAGTCAAACCAAAACTCAAACCAGTTTTAATTGAATGATCCATGATAAATAAACCTTTTTCTAATTAATAAACCTAACCTGAAATACTTAACTTTAGCCCCCATTTTTCCAGGATTTCTCCAGGATATTCTCCCCTGCTAACAATTTCTAGCGCTTGATTAATCGCTTTGATTTGGTTTTCCAATTGTTTTTGCTTTTCTGGGTTAATGCTACGTCTATCTAATAATCTGCTTTTCTGTTCTTTAATTTGCTTAAGCTCTGACATTATTTCAACTATAGAACGAATAAGCAATGGTCCCCTCCTTTTCGCTTTTGCTTTAACAGGTTTCCCACTCTTTAATTGCCTTAAGTTTCTATTAGCTGCTTCCAGTTGTTGGCTTAATCTTTTTCTTGCACTACCACTAGTTCCCGGCTTATTCAATTCGGTTAGAAGAAAATTTTTCGCTTGTTCAAGACTCAGAATCTGTTGTACCCTAAAATCAGGTATTTTTACTCTTTCTAACTTTCCCTCTTGGGGCGACATTTTTCACGGTTCTTCTTTTTCCAGGGGAAGGCATTAGTTTTTTCTCCTTAGAATTCATTCTCTGCAACAGAACCCTGCTTGATGCAGGTGTTTCCTTCATCTATTATTCCATCACAGTCATCATCCAATCCATTGCATAACTCGTTTTGTGGAATGCATTCATTCTCAGCTGTTGCTTCAGTAGGAAACCCCACAGGAGAAGAGAAAAAAGAATTAAGAGTAACATAAGCTAAAGCAAAAATAAGCACTACGATATAGACTGCCATTACCCTCTTCATAACAAAATAGATGCTTTAACTTGTTTTTAATTATTTGCTTTTTCTGCTGATAGAATCAGTAAATAATGAATCCCTTGCACAATTCAATTACTTTTTCCATTATTCTCTTTCTATTTCTTTTAATGTCTCGTCATAATATTTTTTGAATTTTGTTTTTTCAAGTAATTCATTTAATTTTTCCTGGTTTATTTCTAGTTTTAGTAAGCCCTGAATGTCTCTTTTGTCTTTTTCTATTTTTGCTTTTAGTCTGTCTCTTGAGAATTTTGATAGGTTTGCCCATGTCTTTATTTTGTATTGCCTGTCTTTTAGTGCTGCTGTCTTGTATAGCAGCAATACTTCTTTTTCTGGTACTCTTGCTGTTACATCTTTATTTATTTTCCATTCTTTACTGTTTTTGTCTGCCAACTTCCATGGAATTTCAATTGATTTATTTGAAGCAAGAGTGTTTTTGTCTGATAGCGTAAAAATATCCAACTCAATTTCTTTTTCACCTGTTTCTTTTCTGAATAGTGTCCTGGTTTTGGCTTTCCTATCTTTTTTGAAACCATATTGTTTACTGTATTTTTCAAATACTTGAATTACTTGTTTTGTTGGAAGCACTAAATCAATGTCAATTGAACCAGCTCCTTTTGTATAATAGTATACAGCCCAGCCGCCTATTATGATTGGATGCAGGCCATGAATGTTGAATAACTTTGTTGTCTTAATTAATTCTTTGAATGAAAGCTCTGTTAATTTGTTTGAATTCATGTTTATTCCTCGAACTTTAGGCCCCAAAGCTGCTTGTATAGGTCTCTTGCATAAAATGATTTATTGTCGCAAACTAAATCAATTAGGGTTCTTATCTTGCTTGTCACTGTAAAGCCTTTAATTTTATTGGTTTCTGGTTTAATGTCTGGCTTAAACATCCAAAGCATTGTGTTGCCTCCAGTTAATGGCTTGAATTCCTTTTCTATTTTTTTGAATTCTTTTGAGTTTTCTTCAACGTAAACACAAACCCTGTCAGAACGCCAGTAACCAGAATAAAACTCTAAAGCCGAATCAAGGCAAAGCATTGTTCCTTTCGGCAGTCTATTGATTACTTGTTTTATTGAAAGCCTTAAAGGAAGCTTCTTCAAAACCAATGAATTTATGTCCCTATACAAAGGAAACAAAGAAATCAGCCCAGCAGGATCAATTAACTCGTATTCCCTTCCTCTTTTTTCAACAAAATTCTTATTAACAAGCCACTGCACTACTTCATTCATTCTACCCCAAGAAACTTCAGTATCCTTAAATACTTTTGTTTGGGTAAAAACAGGATTAAGCAAAACAAAAGAAACAACCTTGTAAGTTTGCTTTGAAGTTAATTTCATAAAATATTAATTAAGTAAAACTGTTTTTAAAGATATCGGTAAAAACCGATATTTAAACAAAAAACCGATAATGAGAGATTCGTGTAATATGGCTTCCAAAAGAATATCATAAGTTTCGCTTTAAAGCGAAAATACTTTTTCAATTAATAAAATCAGTAAATAATGAATCCCTTGCACAATTCAATTACTTCCTGCCTGATTTTCTTTCTTTCCCCTGCATCATCCTTTTTCTCGATTGTTTTTGCAATAAGCCTCCCTGTTTCCTTCATCTCTCCTTCCTTCATTCCTCTTGTAGTTAAAGCAGGAGTGCCTAACCTTATTCCTGACGGATCCAATGGCTTTCGTGAATCAAATGGAATCATGTTCTTATTGCAGTAAATTCCAACTTCATCCAATACAGTTTCTGCTTCTTTTCCAGTAACTCCTTTATCAGTTAAATCAATTAAAAGAAGATGATTGTCTGTTCCCCCGCTCACCAGTCTGAATCCATGGGACTGTAGTTCTTCTCCTAAAGCCTTTGCATTTTTCACTATTTGTTTGCTGTAGTCCTTGAATTCCGGTTTTAATGCTTCCCTGAATGCAACTGCCTTTCCAGCATTAATATGGTCATGAGGCCCTCCTTGTAAACCGGGAAAAACTGCTTTATCTATTTTTTTAGCGAATTCTTCCTTGCACATTATCATTGCCCCTCTGGGGCCTCTCAAAGTTTTATGTGTTGTTGTAGAGACAACATCAAAGAATGGAACAGGGTTTTCATGAACTCCTGCTGCGCACAATCCAGCAATATGGGCAATATCTGCAAAGCAGTAAGCTCCAACCTCATCACAGATCTTTCTGAATTCCTTGAAATCAATTGCCCTTGGATAAGCAGTAAAACCAGAAAGAATCATTTTTGGTTTTTCTTTCTCAGCAATCTTTCTAATCTTATCATAATCAAGCATTTCGCTTTCTTTTTCCACTCCATAGGGAACCACATTATAGTATCTCCCGCTGAAGTTAACCTTTGACCCATGCGTTAAATGCCCTCCATGAGCCAAATCCATTCCCATGAATTTATCTCCAATTTCCATTAAAGCATAATAGACTGCCTGATTAGCTGGAGAGCCACTGTAAGGCTGTACATTCACATGCTCTGCATCAAATAATTTCTTTGCTCTTTCAATTGCTAAATCCTCCACTACATCAACAAATTCATTTCCCCCATAGTATCTCTTGTGGGGATATCCTTCAGAATATTTATTAGTAAAAACTGAACCCATTGCCTCCATTACAGCTTTGCTTACATAATTCTCTGAAGCAATTAATTCCAGTCCATCCATCTGCCTCTGCTTTTCGTCCTCAATTGCCTTCGCTATTTCTGCATCAGCTTTCTCCAAAAACATCCTTCTTCCCGCCTTTTCTGAATGATAAAGAAATAATAAGTAAGTAATTAAATAGTTTTGTTTCTAATTTATTACGGTTAAGATGAATGGATTCCAGAAGATTGACTATGATTTGGGTTTTTCTTCCAGCAAGAGAGGAGCCAATCCAGTTGGAGCAGTAATTGGAATCATTTTAATATTTATCTCTATTTTTATTGGAATTGCATTAAGGAGTCCTGTTTTAACTATTGCAGGAGTGATAATTGGAGTTCTTTTTATGGCTGCAATAAGGGTTGCAGCTGAATGGGAGAGAGTAATTATTTTAAGGCTTGGAAAGTATTCACGAAAAGTCGGTCCAGGATTATTTCTGATAATTCCAATATTTGAGCAAACCTTTAAAGTTGATTTAAGGACAAGGGTATGGGATGTAAGGCCCCAAGAAATAATGAGTTCTGATTCAGTTCCAGTTGAAGTAGATGCAGTAGTTTACTATAAAATTGTCGATCCAGAAAAGGCAATAATGAATGTAGAAGACTATGCAACTGCCTCAGTTAAAATGGCTCAAACCACTCTAAGAGACATTGTTGGAAAAAGTGATTTAGACAGGCTGTTAATGAAGAAAGAAGAAATCGGGAAAGACATAAAGATAATCCTTGACAAAGCCACAGATCCATGGGGGATAAGTGTAGGCAGTGTGGAAATAAAGGATGTGGTACTGCCTCAAATGCTTAAGAGGGCAATGGCAAAAGAAGCAGAAGCATCAAGGGAAAAGAAGGCAAGGCTGATTAAGGCAAGCGCGGAAGAAGAAGCGGCATCAAAATTCGAGAGAGCAGCAAAAATAATGATGAAAAGTCCGGCAGGAATGCAGTTAAGGCAGTTGCAGACCTGGCAGGAAATCGGAGCAGAACAAAACTCCTTAATGATTCTGATTCCAACAGAATTCGCCAAGAATGTAGGAAATCTGGGATTGGTTGGATTGGGCAGCGAAGTCCTGAAAGAAGTACAGAAAAAAGAAAAAAATAAGACAACCAAAGAAAAGAAATAATTGCTGATTCTTGATTTTATTTACCTTGCTGTTTTGTCATATTTTTGAGAGATATTTTTCAAGGTCGCGGTAGTTCTTTTTTCTTTCAAGAAGGCAGACTATCAATATATTGGGTTCAAGCACGATGTAAATGAGCCTTGTTTCCTTTCCCTGTAGATTCAGCCTTACACGGAATACCTTGTGGAATTTTTTTGAATGAATCCGTTTGAATCTGAAGGGGTTTTCCTTTATTAGCGCAATCTTTTCCTGAATTATTCTTTTGCTTTTTTCATCGATTTTTTTGATTTGCTTGAGAAAGAATTCCAGTGCTTCAACCCTGAAGCTCATTGCAATGCCTTCATGAGTTTCTCTTCATCCACGAATTTCTTTTTCTTGATGGATTTCTCAATCAGGGAATCAATCAATTCAATTTCCTTTTCAGAGAAGGATTCATCAAAATCGCTTTTTTCAAAGATCTTTTCCCTGACGGATTCGTTGACCAATTCCTGCAAATTCCTGTAGCCATAGTTCTCTGCAAAAGACTCTGCAGCATTGTAAAGATTAGAGGACATTTTCAGGTTAATTTGTTTGGTAGCCATAGATATCTATAGATACCAAGGTTTATTTAAAGGTTTTTGTTTTCTTTTTCTTTAATGCAATAGCGTATGCTTTAAGGTAATTCTTTACCAGTTTGTTCCAGTCAAATAAATAAGACATTTTTTTGGCGCGGATTTTTTTGTCTCCTCGCTCCTTTTTGTTCATGCAATAGATTTTTTCCATCATGTCTGCGAGTTGTTTTACTGCCTGATTGTAGGTTCTGTACTCCCTTTCAATTATTTCTATTGAACCATTTGCTTTCTTTCCTATTTTCTTCTTAACATATCTTCCGAAACCGCTTAAGTCAGAGGTTACTGTCTGTAATCCAAGGGTTGCTGCTTCCAATGGAGTGTAACCCCATGGTTCGTAGTAGGAAGGAAACACTCCCAAATGAGAGCCCATCATTGCAGGATACACGTCCAGGCTTAAGAGACAGTCAGTTGAACTAAGGTAAGCAGGATAGAAAATCACTTTCACTTTATCATTCACTTTATTGGATAAATTATTCTTTTTGATTGCTTTAGTTATTTCGTTTCCCTTCTCCAATTCAAATGCAGAGATAGGGGGAAGTTTTCTGTTCTTTGACCTCAATTCCACAAGCATTTTGGAAATCGTGTGCTTGAATTCTTCATCCAGTAATTCCTCTCCCCTTGGAGTCATTCCCATTGAAATAAACCTGAATATCCTTTCCTTGATGTCACTCATTTCTGAATCAATTTCTTCCTCCATCCTGTCATAAATAGCCATATGCTTTAATACCTCTAAATTCTTTCCCCTTGTTTTTATTGGAGTCCATATAAATACAATCACCTTTCTCTGCAGTTCTGATTTCTTCAGTCTGTTATTAAGCTCCCCCAATGCATCAATGAAAATGTCTACTCCTTTATTCCTGAATTCATATCTCCCAAGAATGAAAAAAAACAAGGTGTCCCTGACATCAATGTAATAATATGGGGCAAAATAATCTATAACGAATTCCCTTATCCTGTTCCGGTATTTCAGGTGAAGTGTTGAGAGCTCTTCCATGAATGGAAACTTCTCCATATCCAATCCGTTTGGAACAATTACGTCTGCCTTTTTTGCCAGGATATATTCTGCTTCAATTGAGGTTATTTCGCTTACAGTCGTAAATACGTCTGCCTCTTTTGCAGATTTTTTTTCCATTAAATGAATTGCCTCTAACCTGTATTTCCTGCTTTCCCTGTCAGGAAAATGAGTTCCTTTTTTCAGGTTGTTTTCCACTAACTCGTACAGGTTTTTCCCTGAATTCGCTATTGCCCTTCCAATCCTTGTTGCATGGGTAGTGAAGACAGTCTTTATTTTCGGGTTAGCGAGCTTTAAATGAAGCAGTCCTGCTCCTGAATACCATTCATGGAAATGAGCAATAACTTTCTCTTTTGGGAAAACTTCTTTTGTCAGTTCATCAATCAGTATTCCTGTTGCCTTGCTCCAGGCAATCCTTTCATCGAATTCCTTTGGGCTGTTAAGAGAATCAATCTTCCAGTTCTTCCAGTACTCTTTCTTTATTTCATCAGTGTTTTTACTGTATTCCTCTACATCAATCAACAGGCATTTTGGACGGCCAGGAACAATCCAATGGCCGGAATAACACTTTATCCCGAATTTTTCCAGTTTATCAAACACCCTTCTGAATTCCTTGCTTGGAGGCTCATCCTCAAAATCCACTGCCGCCTGCCTCGGAATATAAGGCCCTACAAGAAAATAACCCTTCAGGTTATTCTTCATTATCGAGGCCTTAGAGGAAAGAACAGTATGAATTCCTCCAACCTTATTAACGACCTCAAACCCTACCTCAAAAACAATACAGTCCTTCTTCATCCCATCCACTTGAATAATTCAAGTATATTAGGGGATTTCAATATAAAAGGTTTTCTGGAAAATAAAGGAATTCACGCATTACTAATATCTTTGTTCTGCCTTTCTCTTGAAATAATCCACTCTGACTTCTACTGCTTTCGCCATTTCTTCCCTTGAATGCAATTGATTCAGTTTTCCTGCAAGAGTCCTGTCACCGATTGTTTTATCAATCCATTCACTGAAGTCATTCCTCTCGTTTCCCACATGGTAATTGAAAGAATATTCATCCAAGTCATTCAGCAATGATGAAAGCTCGCACAGATTCTTTACAGGAATTTCTCCCTTAAGATAGAAGTAGTGGTCCGGATGCTTTACATCGCCCAGCAGAATTGCAGCGCATTCACTTCTCCTGGTGTTCTGCAGATCCTGGTGCATGAAATAGTTTCTTAGAGCGTTTAAACTTTTTTTTGCTCCTTCACTCAGCCAATTCATAAAAATCAATAATATTATTGCTTTCCCCTTAATAATTCTTTCCATTGCCTTAGCTTTGCACAAATATTCTGTTCTGCACTTAAACGAGGCTTTTTGCACAAAAAAGGGGTTTGAAATCCTAATTTTGCCACGTTTTTGTGCAAAGCTCATTGCCTTTTTCAGTGCATTTTACTGAATTATTGCGGTAAAACAGAAAAAAAATCAGCAGTAAAAAAATGTCTTTTGATATAAAATTAAAAAAATCCCAATTATTTATCCTGTTTTTTTTAATCATTTTTTAGCCATTTTAAGCGAAAAAAAATAAAGTTTTTTTAAAATTTAAAAAATCGGCATAATATATATATTTAGAAAAATTGTTTTTTTCTTTCAAAAAATAATGAAGGAAGATTTAAATTCTGGTTCTTGCATTAGTATTTGGCTAAATATTAATTTAGCCTGATTTTCTTTAAGAAAATTGTTTCAGTTATTGGAGAATGTGAATGAAGATTTTAATGCTTGGATGGGAGTTTCCTCCATTCAAGTCTGGAGGCCTAGGAACATATCTTTATGGCTTCACTAAATCCCTCGCTCAAAAAAATATTGAAATTACTTTTGTAATGCCCCGCACCGAAAGCAGGATTGACCCTGGATTCATAAAGATAATACAGCCAAACATGAAGCTGGTTGGATTGGATGGAATCAGCCTGACTCCATACCTTGCATCAATTGATTTAAGTGAAGGAACTGATTCAGATGAATCTTCCAAAAAAGCTTATGGATGGGATTTCTTTAACGAAGTCAAAAGATTTACTTTTGCTGCAGTAAGGGCAGTGAAGAATGAATCCTGTGACGTAATCCACTGCCATGACTGGATGACTTTTCCTGCAGGAATTGCATTAAAGAAACAGAAGCAAAAGCCTTTAATAGTGACAATTCATTCAACTGAATTCGACAGGACAGGAAACCTTTCCCCTCACCCGGCAATAACTGAAGTTGAATACAATGGATTAAAGGAAGCAGACAGAATAATCACTGTAAGCAATTACATGAAAAAACAGTTAATTGAAAGATACTCTATTCCTGAAGAAAAAATTACTGTTGTCCATAATGCAGTGGAAAAAAACGAGTACTCTTTAAGGGAAAGAACCTCTTTCGGCCTGAAAGAAAAGATAGTATTGTTTTTAGGAAGGCTGACAATACAGAAAGGGCCTGACTGGTTTTTGGAGGCAGCTTACAGGGTTTTAAAGGCAAGCCCTGACACTCGTTTTGTAATTGTCGGAGACGGAGACATGCTTCCCGAATTAATAAATAAATCCATTGCAATGGGCATCAGCGATAAAGTGATTTTCACTGGCTTCAAGGATGACGTATTAAAATTCTATGGCTCTGCAGACTTGTTTGTAATGAGTTCTGTTTCAGAGCCATTCGGTTTAACTGCCCTTGAAGCAATGGCTTCAGGAACCCCGACAATAATCTCAAAACAGTCAGGAGTAAGCGAAGTAGTAAACCACTGCATGAAGGTTGATTTCTGGGACAGCGATGAAATGGCAAACAAGATTCTGGGAGTGTTAAACTATGAATCCATGAGAAAAGAAATGAAGCACAATTCCTTAATTGAAGTCCAGAAATTTTCTTGGGATGACGTTGCAGAAAAATGCCTAAACATTTACAAGGAAGTGGCATAAAATGAATTGGAAGGAATTCTTCAAGCCAACAAAAGAAAAAATAATTTTGTTCATTGTTCTATTTTTTGTTGGGGCAACTATTTTTTTCCAGATCGAAAATGCTGCAGTTACTTATTTTTGGATTTTGTTGTTTTTTACAATTACCTTTATTTTTTGTTATTTGATCTCCTGTATTAGTAGCGCAATTGCTGGTTTTATCATCTCTGCTTTCAATAAATTCAAGGAGAAGAAGTAAATGCCTTCAATCTGCCTTTACTTTCACGTGCACCAGCCTTTGAGGCTGAAGCATTATTCTTTCTTTGATATCGGGAGAAGCCATGAATACTTTGACGCGGAAAGAAATAATGCTTACCTGGAGAGAATAATACGGAAATGCTATCTCCCCACAAACACTAAACTGCTTGAATTAATTCACAGGTTTGATGGAAGATTCAAGTTCTGCTTCAGCATTACAGGAGTCATTCTTGAACAACTGCAATCATTTAATCCAAAGGTAATTGATTCATTCCAGGAATTAGTGGATACAGGTTTAGTTGAATTATTTGATGAAACCTATTACCATTCGCTTGCATTCCTTGTATCCAAAAAGGAATTCAGGGAACAGGTAAAACAGCATTCAAAGAAATTCAGGCAGACATTCGGAGTAAAGCCAAGAATCTTCAGGAATACAGAGGCAATGTATTCAAATGAAATTGCATCAGAGGCAGAGAGAATGGGCTACAAGGCAATAATTGCTGAAGGCCTTTCAAATGTATTGGGATGGAGGTCTCCAAACTATATTTACAATGCAAAGAATTCAGGCATAAAGCTTCTGCTCAGAAACTACGAGCTATCGGATGACATTTCCTTCAGGTTTTCTTCAAGGGACTGGAAGGAATGGCCGCTTACCGCAGACAAGTATGCTTTTTGGTTAGCGTCTTCTGAAGGGCAATGCATTAATCTCTTCATGGACTATGAAACCTTTGGAGAACACCAATGGATTGAAACAGGTATATTTGATTTCCTGGATTTCTTTCCAGGAGAAGCACTAAGATATGAAAACCTTGAATTCTGCACTGCATCAGAACTGATTAAGAAGCACAAGCCAGTGGGAGAGTTTGATGTCCCGTACATTTCTTCTTGGGCTGACGTCCACAGGGATTTGAGTGCATGGCTTGAAAACTCAATGCAGCAGCAGGCATTCAATGAATTAAAGGCATTGGAAAAAAAGGTAATGCATTCAGGGAACAAGAAAGTAATAAATGACTGGAGGAATTTAGGAATCAGTGACCACTTTTACTACATGTGCACTAAATGGTTTGCTGACGGTGACGTCCATAAATACTTTAATCCTTTCGATTCTCCTTATGATGCATTCCTGAATTACATGAATATTTTAACTGACTTAAAGAATGAATTAACTAAAAGCAAAAAAGTGGGATTAAGTTGAATTGGAAAAATTTCATTAAACCAACAAAAGAAAAAATAATTTTGTTTATTTTGTTTTTGTTAGTTAACACTTTTGTGCCTTTAACCCCCTTTTTTATGGTATTGAAGGCTTGTCTGAATCCTCCCTGCCCAAACACAATATTAACTTTTGGTTCATATGTAGCGGAAAGTTTTTTGGCGAGTTTAATTTTTTTCCCGATAAACTTGATTATTTTAATAATCAATCTTGTTTTCTGGTATCTGATTTCATGCTTGATTATTTTTGCTTTTAATAGATTTAAGGACAAGAAAAAATAAATTAAAAAGAGGTGAAAAACGAAAATGGATGCAAACGAATACTTCGGAGCAAGGGCTGGTTCTGTCTGGCTTGCACTGAAAGGAAAAAAACCACAGTCAATCACACAGATAAAGAGTTCAACAAAACTCAGAAAGGAACAAATTTACGGTGCACTCGGATGGCTTGCAAGAGAAGGAAAAATCGGAGTAGAGAAAAACAGGTTTATTTTGTGGGAATGATATCAAAGGACAAAAACATGGAAACAAAATTTGTCCTTTGATAGCTATCAAAAGACATTAAAAAAAAAGTTTTATAACTAATGTCTTTTGATATGAGATGAATTCATTTCTTCAGTGCGCATGCATACGCCTTAGAGTACTCTTTTATCAGGCTTCCCCAGTCAGCCAGTCCAGCCAGCTCTTTTGCGTGCATCTTTTCCCTCATTCTTTCTCTTCTATTTTTTTTACAGAAGGAATGCATTATCCTGGTTAATTCCTGGACTTCTTCTTTTGGTTTTTCTTTTCTATTCAATACAATTATTCCGCCCTTCTTTTTTCTCTTTTCTTCAATGAACTGCCCAAATCCAGCGAAATCAGTAGTTACTGCAGGCACTCCCAATGCAGCAGTCTCTAATGGAGTGTAACCCCATGGTTCGTAGTAGGAAGGAAACACCCCCAGATGACCTCCAGTCAGTGCAGCATAATAACTCAATCCAATGAATCCGTCTGCAGGGGAAAGATAAGTGGGATAATAGATTACCTTTACCTTGTCTTCTTTCCTGTTCAGTAAATTATTTTTCTTTATTGCCCAGG
>JBDRIL010000057.1:0-4339 GCA_043815885.1 archaeon
TTAAAGGAACAGCTTCCAAAAGGAGAGATTTGCGTTAACCTTGCGTCAGGAGCAGGAAAAGAACACATGGCTTTAATCGTGGCATTACAGGAATCAGGAAAACCCTTCAAGATAGTCACCCTTACAGCAGGCGAAACGAAAATCTATTGAGATAATTAATTCTCTTTATGATACACAATGATTGAATTAATTATTTTCCTGATAATTCTGGTAATCCTCCTAATTATTTTTCTATTCTACTTCTACAGGAAATCCAGTAAATTAGAAGAACAATTTCAGGAACTCTCTTTCCTTAAATCCTCTCAATCCGTGAAATACGGAAAGCTAACAGAACAATGGATTCCCCTCTCAGAGGAATTTCCTTTTGATTCAAAGAACTTCAAATTTTTAGGTCAACCCATTGACGGAATCCAATTCAATGAAGACAAAATCATTTTCCGTGAATTCAAAACCAATACAGCTTCCCTGAACGAAAAACAGAGAAAAATAAAATCCCTGATTGAAGGAAAAAAGGTTGAATGGTTTGAACTAAACCTTAAACCTAAGCAAAGCAATTAATCCTCCCATTCCCTGCAATTGCTTTCCTGCTTCATGCTGGGAGGAAATCAAATGAACTTTTCCGCCCATTTCCTCCACTCTCTCCATTAATCTCTCTGCTTTTCCCCTCTCTTCAAATAATTTTTCGTCACTCACAAGCAATTCCTTTACTGCTCCTGCTTCAATTGCTTTTCCAACTTCCTTTCTTCCATATTCTATCAACTCATTCCCTTTACTCAACTGAATCATTGCTTCCTCTACCTTCCTGCTTTCCTCACTCAATAAAGTTTCTCTCACTACCTTATCTATTATTCCCCTCTTAACTAATTCATTCAATCCAGTAACCCCGACTGAATTAGTTGCTTCAATCACTGCTTCCATTTTCTCTCCCTTTCCCTCCAGATAATCCCTGAACTCGTTTTTAGTAAACCCCGGCCCGGCAATAATTACCTTCTCCAGATTCAATTCCTTTATTTTCTTCAGTAATTCCGAAAAGTACTTGCTCTCCTTTTCTTTTTCCTGCTTGAACTGCTTTCCACTCCTTCCACTCCTCAAATTAAGCTTATGCTCAAAACCATACTCCCTCACTACAGCCAAATCAGCTGCCTCGTCATCCAATACAACCAACAACATTCTTGGTTTTTTTGCTGCAGCAACTGCTTTATTTATTCTCTCCAACTGATAATTCTTCAGTTTCTTCTTTTTTACCTTAACCCTTCCTCCAATCATTGCCTCCACTGTATGATGCGCCTTTGCCTCAAAGAACTCTATTGGCTTCATTGACTTCATCTCTCCACTAACCCTTAACTGAGAAGAAGGCTTATGGAATTCAATCTTCTCTGCTTCCACTTCAACCCAAACCTTAATTCTTTCTGCCTTTCTTCCCTCTTCTCCTTTAACCTTTCTCTCACTGCTACCGCTAACCAAGTCTCCTTTCTCGATTATTCTCTCCAGATGCCACAAATCATCCAGTGATTCAGGCACTAACTCCAGAAAAGAATTCTTTCTATCAACCTTTATTACCCTCATACCCAAAAGAATAAAATAAAAAGAGGTTATAAATATTCTGATTTTATATCAAAATTGATTTTAAATTCATTTCCATTATAATTAAGATTAAGGGGAGAAGATGCCGAGCACGATAGAAACTTATTACATGACCCAAATAAAGCGTTTTTCATCAGGTGATGCATTAAGAAGATTTATTAATGGAGAAATAGACTTTCTAGCAAAGCGTTTTCACGATCGATCAGGGGGGCTTATATCTATGGAAAGCGCTAGAGGAGTGGCTAGAAAAATAGTTAAAACAAGAAGACGAAAAAACTGGACTTCTGCATCAGAAAGATCACGGATAGATAATTTACTTAACCAAAGCAAGCTAATGGGTTCCAAAAAAGCTCGTGCACATAGAAGAAAAAGAAAACAGCTCCCCGCAGAGAACACCATCCTTAGAAAGTACCCTAGGAGATTTTATTAACTTTAATCTTTTTCCTTTTTCAAGTTAATCATTTTAAAATACTTTTCAACTCCATTTCTTCTTTATGGCTGAAAAAAAAGTAAGGATTGCGGTAATTAATTATGATAAGTGCCAGCCGGAGGCATGCGGACGGTTTTTGTGTGAGAGAATATGCCCGGTTAATCGCACTGGAAAGGAATGCATTGTAATAGACGAAGAAAGAAAGCAACCAATACTTTCAGAGGAATTATGCATTGGCTGCCAGATTTGTTCCACTAAATGCCCTTTAAAGGCAATCTCTATTGTAAACATCTCTGCAGAATTAACCCAGCCCATACACCAATACGGAAAGAATGCATTCCGCCTTTACAGGATGCCTTACCCAAAGAAAGGAGCAGTAGTTGGATTAATCGGAAAGAACGGAATAGGAAAAACCACTGTACTAAAGATTCTTTCAGGAAAAATCACTCCGAATCTGGGCGAACTGGAAGAAGGAGCTTCCCTTAAAAGAGTGATTGATTTCTTTAAGGGAAAAGAGCTAATGAATTTCTTTGAGGAATTAAACAAAGGAAAGGCAAAGCTTTCATACAAACCCCAGAGCATTGATTTCCTTCCGGAAAAAGTGAAAGGAAAGGTAAACGCATTACTGAAAAAAGCAGATGAAAGAAAAAAACTAAAAGAAGCAGTTGAATTATTGGAATTAACCCCAATCCTTGACCATTCCCTGAAAGACCTTTCAGGAGGAGAACTCCAGAGAATTGCGATTGCAGTCACTTTCCTGAGGGAAGCAGATTACTATTTCTTTGACGAGCCAAGCTCTTTCCTTGATGTAAGGCAGAGACTCAATGCTGCAAAGATAATTAATTCCCTTGCAGCAGAAGGAAAAAGTGTAATGCTTGTAGAGCATGATTTAGCTGTACTGGACTATCTGAGCGAATACATTCACGTATTTTATGGAAGACCAGCGGTTTATGGGGTAGTAAGCAGTGTAAAAAGCGTTAGAAACGGCATAAATGAATTCCTTGAAGGATACCTTAAAGACGAAAACACCAGGTTCAGGGAAAAGGAATTAAGGTTTGAGGTAAGGCCTCCATCCAAAAGCAAAAAGAATAAATCCTTCCTTCAATATCCTGCACTGGAAAAAAAATTCCCTTCCTTTTCACTTAAAACTTCTCCGGGAGAATTAATGCAGGGAGAAGTAATTGGAGTGCTTGGACCGAATGCAATAGGCAAAACCACCTTCATTAAAATGCTTGCTTCAGCAATAAAACCCGATAACACTAAACTGGACTTCAATTTAAAGGTTTCCTTTAAGCCCCAAAAGATTGAATCAAAGGAAAAACTTTCAGTAAGAGAACTTCTTTCAGGAAAGGAAATAGATAAAGAATTATTCAAATCAGAAATAGAGAAAAAACTCCAGATAAATGAATTAATGGACTTAAAATTGAATGAATTAAGCGGAGGGGAACTGCAAAAAGTTGCAGTTTCTTTGGCTTTATGCAGGGAAGCAGATTTAGTTTTATTGGATGAACCTTCTGCATTCATTGATGTAGAGGAAAGACTGAAGATGGCAGACATAATCAGGAATGTAATAGAGAAAAAAAACAGGGTAGGAGTAATTGTGGACCATGACATCCTGTTTATTGATTATATTTCAGACAGGCTCATAATCTTTAATGGAAGCCCCTCCAAAAAAGGTTCTGCCGGAAAACCCACAGAAATGCATGAAGGAATGAATTCATTTTTAGAGAGTCTTCAAATAAGCTTCAGACGAGACTCTACAACAGGCCGCCCCAGAGCAAATAAATTGGATTCAGTTAAAGACCGAGAACAAAAAGAAAAAAGAGAGTATTACTACTCTCTTTAATTTACCAGTAACACTTGTATTCAACAGTATAAGTAATCTTTTTTTCTCCGTCTGCCGGCACTTTCACTCTGAATTCAATTGTGCTTGAATCCTTTTTCTCGTATGGATCTGAATGATCTGTTATCCTGAAACTCCTGGACATGTGTTCTGGTACAACAACCTCAATCGCTTCATCCTTGTGATTCCTTAAAGTTATTTCGTATGCATTTCTCCAGTAACAGTGTGCAACATTTTCCGCTAGTGTTTCAATTCTCTCTCCCACTACATCAAATGCATAACCCAAAAACAGCCTTCTCTCTTCATCCTTTGGAGTGTGGTCAATCTGATCTTCTCCAATAAACTGAAGCTTTCCAGCTGAATCCTCCTTGTAAACCCTTACAATTCCTTTCGGTAAAGGCATTCCCAATGCATTCTCTTCGCTGTTCTTGAAGTTAAGCATTACCTTAATCTTATTGCTTGTGCTGGTATCGTAATACCAA
>JBDRIL010000058.1:0-8764 GCA_043815885.1 archaeon
TGTTCAAAAGAATCCTTTAAGTAAACTCCATCAAAGGATTCATCCTTGAATGGAAGTTCATGCATGTCAGCAAGAATTACGTTAAGTCCTTTTGAATTAACTTTTTTAGAGTCATCCCTGTTTATGGTTATTCCGACAGAAAAGACCCCTTTTTCTTTTAAAACCTGAAGTGTTATTCCTTCCCCGCACCCCATATCTAAAACCTTTTTGCATGAATTCAGTGGCTTTGAATAAATTCTTGCTGTTTCTTCATTCTCTGAAAGAGCTTGAGGCTGATTCAGAAAATAAGAACTCCATTTTTTCTGGTCCATTCCTTTAAACCTTCCTGGAATTGATGCTGAAGGCAAATTAAATCTTCAGAATAAATTTTTCCTTGAGTCTTCTGTGTTTTTCTTTTATGAGGTAAACTGCCAGAAATATCAAGATGAATTCAACTATCACAAAACCAATCCCAAACTCAAATCCACGGAAGTTATTCAATGCAATGGGGGCAATAAAGAAAAGGACAGAGATTGCAATCCTCATTAACTCAAAGACTGCCTTGCTTTCTCCTTTTTTCAGGATTGTCCCGATCTTTGCATAAGCAAGGAACCCGACCACAATCGAAAGAATTATCAGGAGAATTGAAAGAATGAATTCTTTCCCGCTTCTTTCTCCAAATAGGCTTTCAATCAAGCCTCTTGAAGAGGCTTCTTCTTCAGAGACTACCTTAAACTCGCTCTCAAGCTGCACTCTGCCTGTTTCAACTGTAATCCTGTAGATTCCTGCTTCAGTTGGAGTGAATTTAATCATTCCCTCCCTGTCTGAAACCAATTCATCCACTTTTTCCGAAGGATATTTCACTGTTACTTTTTTTCCTGATTGGACGCCGACATTAGGATAAGCCAATGAAATCAACTGGGTTTCATTCACTTTAATCTGTTTCTCCATTAACTCGATAATAAAATATTTAGACAAGGATTCATAATCCACTTCAATCAATTTTTCTTCCTTTAATTTTGTTTCAGGAGGAAACTCCTTTTCCTCCTTTGGAGTGAAATTTAGTTTAATTTCTATAGTGTTATTTTCCCTTATTGCATCATCCACTCTCTCAAAACAGTCGACAACAACCCTCATTTTATAGCTTCCAGGGCCCATCTTCAATGCTTTTGGGTCAAAATAAAAACCAGAATAATCCCTTCCATGCCAACTAACCAGATTTCCCTTGAAAACTAGCTTTGCCTGGTAATCCCTTGAAAGCTCTTCATACTTGTTATCAACAATTAAAGAATAAGCCTTGAACGTTCCGTATTTTTCAATGAACTCAAGATAATCATTTATCGGAGGAGTGAGTGACTGGATTTCTGAAAGCGCTCCAAAAACCAATTTCGCTGAATAAAAATTTTCGCCATTAATTTCAATACACAAGTCTGATTTACTGAAAACATTAACATACGTGTCATCAATCCCTAAAGCTGTATCAAATTCTACTGGAAAAATAAAGTGAGAGGGAAGCGATTCACTCCTGAAAAAGTATTCATCAATTTCCTCAACCGGATTTCTGATAGGCAAGAGTATTGTATTATCTGCATCAATTAAGTGAGTTAAAGACTTAATGATTAAATCAGATTTTTTTCCGTTAACAAGAATGGTGATGGAGGAATCATTATTTGTTTCAACTATTTCCTCTACTTCATTCTGGTCATCTATTGACAAAGTAAATTCAACAAAGCCGGAGTAAGGCGGAACCAATTCAAAGGAAACCTCTTCCACTTCATTTGGTTCAAGCAATGCAATTTCTTTTTCCGCCAGAACATCATTGTAAGGCCCAAGCAATGAAACAGTGAAAGATTCTGCATCAGCAAAACCTTCGTTTGCAATAACTCCTTTAAATTCAATGTTCTCTACAATCAGGTAAACAGTTCTCTCTGCAGAAAAATCTTCCACAATTAAATCAGGTTTCTCAATATAAGTAACATCTGGGTTAGGATGAAGATAGAAGGAGAATTGAAGATAGTTGTTGTTCTCATTCTGCTCTAGAACTGTATTCTGTGGATCGGCAATCAATTCCACGAAATAAGTTCCGGGCATTAAATTAGAGGAAGCAATTTCTACATTCATTTCACCAATATCCCCTGCAGGAATTACTGGAAAGTTTTTTTCCTGGATTAATTCCCTTGAATGGGAAGAAGAGTAAAGGAATGCCTGTACAAAAACATTTTCAGCATCCTTTAATCCATAATTTTCTACTTCAACGGAAAAAGAAAGAATGTTCCCTGCATCAAACTCCATTTCACTTTCTTCTTCCTCCTCTGCCAAAGAAAGGGATAAATCAGGATTGAGTGAAATGATTTTCACTGCACCAGTCTTTCTTGCATAATCCTTTACATTTCCAGCAGAATTAAAGAGCGAAACCTGCACAGTGTAAGAGCCATCCACTGCATCAGAAGCAATAATACAGTTGTCCTGTATTGAAGTTGAATACCCTGAAGAAAGCTGGCATACATCCCCTCCATAACCATGGGAAACCTGCCAACCCATTCCTACTACCCTTTTTGAACAGATTGAATTGGAGAAGTCTGTGTCCTGAAATACGTCTATTGCATAAGCATTAGGGCAGGGATAAGAATACTTAAATGAAATATTCAGTTCTTCCCCTGGAGAGCCTTCAAAATAATTTTTTTCAGTAGGAGAATTTATTGTGATTGTTGCAGAAGCTGAAGCAATCAGTAAAAGTAAGAAAAATAAAACAAAAATTCTTTTATTCATTTTTATTGCCTTTTTTTGTCTCCTACATTATTAAGCGTTCTTAATATTTAATTTTTTCTTTTATTTTACTTTAATTCCTGTTTTTTGCTTAAATCACTCAATCTTTCATCTATTTCTTCCAACTCCAAATCATAGTCCTGCAATTGTTCGTAAAAAATCTTTCTGGTTATCATCTGTTTGTTGAAGTAGTCATCCTGGAGTTTTTCCTTCAGTATCAATAACTTCTTTTTCCTTCTCTTAAGGCTTGTTCTCTTGAAGAAAATCCTTCCCTCCCTAACCGAGAGATACAAAATGTATATTACAAAGAGTGCTGGAAATACAAAGAATATTGCATTCTGCTGTATTATGAAATACCAGTAGCCTACAGGTTTAAGTGAGAGAACTCTCCTTCCGCTGTTTCCATAGGCATCGATTGCTTCAAGGGTTATGGAAATGACTTCATTGTTTAATTCGTGTGTTGGAATTTCAATCCAGTAAATATTTCCCTCGCTTTTGTTTAAATCAAATCCTTCCTCCCCAATACTGAATTTAAGGGAAGGGTTTCTTGCCAGTTCATTGTTTGGATATCTTGGAATCAATTCAATCCTTAAGGGATTCCCAAAAATGAATTCCTTTAATTGTTTTGGCTGAATTATATCGAATTCTATCTGGGCTCTCTCAATGCTAAACTCTATGTTTTCCTCTCCTCCATACACTTCCTCTCCCACATCCATTGCAGTAACCTTCAGGCTCCTCTCTCCAAGTAAAGAGTTTGGCTTAATGTAGTAATCCTTAAAGGAATAAATCCCGTCCCCTGTCCTGTACATGGAGGTTTTCACTCCATCCAGATTCCAGAAATACACTTTTGCCGAATTAATCTTTTCTCTTGCATCAGTCACTTCAACAGTTATATTGAATGAATCAGTTCTGTTGAGAAAAGAAGAGCTCGGGCTCAAAAACTTAATCTTCAGGTACCTGCACTTGTCTTTTCCTGGAACAGAAGAAACATTCACTCTCACTTGATTTACGTCCCTTGAATCATTTACATTTATAATCCACTCTCCCTCTGGATCATTACAGGAAGTCTTATGGATGAAAGAAAAGTTTCCGTCAGTCTCTCCAGTGATTTTTCCCTTTGTAACCTCTAACCCTTCAACAGTCATAAAATTGAAATCAATGATTCCTTTGGCAATTCCTTCAACTGCAATGGTTTCCCCCTTATAATAGGAAGTCTTGTCTGCTGAAAAAGACAAAGCAGTAACATTAAGGGAGAGAATTAATGCAAATAAAAGAATAAACGAAATAATGGCAATTTTTTTATTGTATACTGAGGGTATACAATATTTTTTTGATAAAACTTTTATTAAAAGTTTTTTATTCTTCATTCCCTTCACCTTTATTCTTTTTTATCTTGAACAGCCCTGCTTCTGCTTCTTCTTCTTTTTTTCCCTTCTTTACCTTAAAGAGCGGGGGGAGGTCTTTCTCGTCTGCAATTAGTTCTTCTTTCTCGACTTCTTTTTCTTCCTTTTTCTTTTTTCCCTTGAATGCAGTAATTGTTGAATCAATGTCCCGGAGTTCTGAAGTATATTTATTGAGTAAAGCATAATACTCCTCTGTTCCAATTGTTCCCTTATTGAAGTACTTTTCCTGCAAATCCATTCTCAGCCTGTTAAGTTCTTCCCTTCTCTTTGTCAATGCACTGATGTTTCCAACCCTCTTCTTTATCATTACCAGAAGTATAACAAAGAAAACAGCCAGAAGTATCAATGAAAGAAATATGAGGGGATTTGTCCTGAAAAAATATTCAATTGTTGGCTCGCCTGTAACTTCAAAAGAAACATTCCTTGACTTCACATTTTCAAAAGAGTCATTCAAATCAATGGAAAGAGTTAATTCCTTGTTCTCTCCAATAAACTCCTCGTCAATCAGGAAAGTTGCATTATATACCCCTGCCTCTGTTTCTATCACATCCAGAACTTCATCGTTTACCTTCATTTCAACGGTTGCATTTGAAACCGGAATCTCCTTTCCATAAGTGGCTTTAACAGTAAAGTTAAGTATTTCCCCCAAAACAACAACTGATTTGTCTGGAGAAATTAATTCCAGTTCCACCTTTGCCTTATCAATCGTAACCTCTATTGAATTGCTTCCACTGTAAGTGAATTCATTTATATCCTTGATTGCATTAAAAAATATTCTTTGCTTTCCCAAAGAAAAATCTATTGGAATATCATACTCCAAAACATATCTTCCATTGCTTACCTCTCTCAAAAACATTGTCTCATTATTTGGAAACAATGCCTTTAAAGTTGCATTCTCGACTGCCTTTCCCTCAAAGAAAACATCCAGAATTATTTTTATCTCCTCCCCCCTGGAAAACAATGCATTATTTTCAGGAGAAACAAAAATCAATTCAAGGAAATAAGTAATTGTTTCCTTCTTCATTGAAGCAATTTCTTCAGCAATTCCTGTGTTTTTGCTTGCATCTTCGGCTCTTGCCTGAATTATCCATTCCCCTTCAAGCTGATTCAATGCAGTGTGCTCTGCATAAGAGTAAAAACCATTCTCGTCTGAAATTGTCTCTGATTCAAATATCTCCTTTCCATTAAAAAAAGCCCTTAACTCAATCTTCCTTGAAAGAGGTTCCCCTCTCTTTTTCAGGAAACCACTCATTTCAATCAAGTCCCCCAATTCATATTCATTCCTGTCAAGCACTAAACTCATTTCAAGCGAAGGATCAACAGAGAGAGTGAATTGTTTTGTTGAAGAAACCCCGGCCATTTCAGCATAAACCTCAGAGAGATGGTCTGCCTTTGCAGTTGTTTCAGGGACAAGGAAAGAAACTCCATACAATCCGTCATTTGCTGCCTTGTCTGAATGGTTTCCGTCATCATACATTTTAACTGAACCAACAAAAGTAGTTGCTTTTACATTAGCATTCCTCGCAAGAGTGCCATCAGCCTTTACTCTTGCAGAAATTGTCAGGGAATCGCCTCTCATAAATGTCTTATTTAAATCAGGCTGAACCAATTCAATTGCAATCTCTTTTGGAGGGCAGTCAGTACTGCAGTTGGCAAAATCCTCTCCGCTCTCGCATATATGGTTGCCGCAGCAATAATAAACTGTGGTTGGCCTGCATAAGCCTGTCGCACAGGAATAAATCTGACAAGCAGCTCCCTGTACTGCTCCAGTGCATTCACCGCAATCACTGGAACAAGTGCATTTATCTTCCCCTGAATCACACGTTCCATTGTTATTGCATGTCTGGGCAAATGCATTCAAAGGAATAAGTATAATTAAAAAGAACAATAAAATAAATGAAATACATCTCCTGCTTCCTTTTTTTTCTACCATTTTATTTCCTCTATCTTTGCCTTTGTTGGCTTTGGTTTTTCCAGTACGATTCCCTTAGGGGTTATCTTATAAGGAACAAGGCTCTTTTCATGGTCAGAGCATCTTAACTTCAGTATTTCAAGCATTCTCTTCCTGCTCATCCCTACCTTTACATTGTACAAGACAATTACTCCGTCCCCCAAAAACTCCTCTATGCCTGTCCTGCTGTAAATTCCCGGATCCTGCTCGGTTTCACTGATAATGAAATTCACTGAATCATACTGGCTGAGAGAATCAAACATGTGCTTAATGTAATAACGATAGTTTTCTGCATTTCCCATGAATGCAACAGAAAGAGCTGAAAGTGAATCCACTGCAATCCTGTCAGGAACAAAAGGCAACTCCAATTGCTCTACCTGGACAAGCAATGCCCTTCTCTGCCTTATGAGAGAGGCTTCAACACTCCTTGCAATCTTGAATGGATTCACTCTAAGTATCGCCAGCTTTTCCTCTCTCTCGAACTTCTCCAAATCCCATCCAAAATTCATTGTCATATGCCTTCGGATTTTTTCAGGGGATTCCTCAAAGGTAATGTAAACAGATTTCTCTCCTGCAAGCAGGCCATTATAGAGTGACTGCATTGCAAAAGTGCTCTTTCCTGTTCCACATCCCCCAGAAATAAGGATTGTTGAACCTTTTTCTATGCCTCTTCTTGTAATCAATGAATCAATGTTTCCAACCCTTACAGGAACAAAATCGTATTTTGTTGATCTCCTCCTTGAAACAATTTCTTCAAGGTCCTCTTCTTCCAGCGGTTCCTCTTTAATCAGACCTTTTCCCCTGAATTTAATTCCAAAAGGCATTTTTCATCAACTTCGTATGTAATGCACCCCTTCTCCTATATAAATGTTGGTGGTTCGAAATACAAAAAATATATATTTTTTATATATCGGTTTTCTTACCTTCCTTCTTGCATAATAATTAAAATTAATTCATTCCTTATTCAATGAAATCTTATTTGAGTGATTTATTTGGAAAAAATTTTTTCTGCTGATAAAGAAATTATTCTCATTGGAACTGCGCACATTTCAGAGAAAAGCATTGAATTAGTCAAGGAAACAATTGAAAGAGAGAAACCGGAAGCAGTTGGAATTGAGTTATGTGCTTCAAGATTCAAGCAATTGAAGATGGGAAAGAAATGGCAGCAATTAAATATTGGAGAGGTAATTAAAACCGGAAGAATTTATTTATTCTTATTAAATCTCCTTCTCTCAAATCTCCAGAGACAGCTTGGAGCAAAGATTGGGGTTAAACCAGGGGCAGAAATGATTGCCGCATACAAGATTGCTGAAGAAAAAAAAGTGCCGGTAATACTCTTGGACAGGGATGTGCAGATTACCCTGAAAAGAGCTTTTTCTTTTATTGGATGGGGGGAGAAACTCAAACTGCTTTTTTCAATTGTAACCTCCTTCTTTTCCGAAAAACCGGAAATAACAAAGGAATTAGTTGAAAAACTAAAGGAAAAGGACATGATGACTGAATTAATGAATGAATTAAGCAAAACAGCTCCCACGCTGAAAAAGGTATTGGTTGATGAAAGGGATTTATTCATTGCAAACAGCATTCTTGCCTCTCCATTCAAGAAGATTGTTGCAGTGGTAGGGGCAGGACACGTGGAAGGAGTAAAGAAATACTTGGATAAGAAAAGGGATGTCTCAAAGCTATTATTTGTTCCAAAAAAGAAATCCTACTTAAAATTAATTTTCAAGTGGATTATTCCGCTGCTCTTTGTTCTGATTATGGGTTATGCTTTTTTCATTAAAGGCTTTACTCTCAGCATCCAAATCTTTCTGTGGTGGTTCTTGATTACCGGAAGCCTTTCTGCATTGGGGGCATTAATTGCAAGAGCCCATCCGCTCTCCATTCTCGCAGCATTTCTTGCAGCGCCTTTCACCACACTTCACCCTGCTCTTGCAGCAGGATGGTTTGCTGGATACGTTGAATTGAGAGTGAAGAATCCAAAGGTAGAGGACTTTGAGAAACTGAATCAATTGAATTCAATGGGCGACTTCTACAGAAACCAGGTAACAAAAATTCTCTTAATTACTGCCTTTGCTAATGTAGGCGCAACAATCGGAGTAGTAATTGCAATCCCTTATGTCCTGAGTTTACTTGGTTAATTTATTCCACTCTCCCCTTAATAAAGTTTAAAACCTGGTTATATAATATTTTTATTAAATGAGAAGAAAAAATTTTTATGTTTCATTGATTTCCCTCAGTGAATGCGATTTAGGGATAAGGTGTCTTAGTGCTTTCCTGAAAACCAAAGGAATCAAAACAAAAATGTTTTTCTTGGACTCAAAAGAACCAAGATACAACAAAGAAACAATAAAACAATTAAAAGAACTAGCAAGGGATTCTAATTTAATCTGCATCTCAGTAGTTAATTTTTCTTTCAATAAAGCAATACAAGTAACAAGAGAGTTAAGGAAACTAAAAAAACCAATTGTCTGGGGAGGACCAATAGTTACTGTTGCCCCGAAAATGTGCATTAAATATAATAACATTATTTGCTTGGGGGAAGGGGAAGAAGCATTTCTTGAATTAGCAGAAAAACTGAATAAAAAAGAAGAAATTGAGCTGACAAAAAACTTCTGGTTCAAAAGAAAAAACAAAATAATTAGAAATGAATTGCGTCCATTGA
>JBDRIL010000059.1:0-4789 GCA_043815885.1 archaeon
GGAAATTCATTTTTAAGGCGATTTTTGCACTCAATAAATCCGCAATCAATTCCTCTGTCTGTTCATTGTTCAGCTTCAATTTTTCAGCAAACACACTCAGATTCCTCAATGAATGACAGTATTCATGCATTAAGGTATGCACTCCATCCCAGGCAATATTATTTCCCTTAAATAAATGCTCTGCCGGAAGGTCTATTTCCCTTCTCCTGATCACGTATTTATTCATTCCCTTCTGCACAATGATTATCTGGTTTACCTGCCGTCCCTTTACAACAGAACCAATTAAAGCCCCTCCAACTACTCCATACCTTGCAGCCAGTATCTTTGAAGGAATGAATTTTATTGGAAGGAGTTCAACATTATGAAGCGTTTCCTCAAACGCATCCCTGAGAAATGGATTCTTTTCTTTCTTGATTAATTCCTTTAAAGTCTTAATCAGTTTTTTCCTGAATTCATCCAATACCTTAATTCTCTCTTTAGTCAGAATAGGCATACGATAAAAGGATTAGGAAAGGTGTTTTTAAGGTTATTTTTTTATAATTAAATAATGGATAAAATAGATAAACTGATGAAACTGACTAAGGGAAGCAAGTTAACAGAGAGAGACGCATTTAAGATAGGGGAAATGATAAAGCACAGTGCCTGGAAAAAATTTAAGGCAGAACTATGAGAGTCATAATCGACACAAACACATCAATTTCAGCATTAAGCCATGGGCAATAAGAGAGTTAATGAAATTGATAATTAATCTGTCGTTAGCAAAGATTCTGCTCTGACTAGTTGGTTTAAATAAATTTTAGAGATAAACTTAAAAATAGAATAAAACATAACACTGCTATGGAGAGAACCAAACTATTAAAACTAGCTTTCTTTGGGATCATAATTATAGGCATTATTATCTCATTATTGAAAGATATTATTAGACAATATGTGCCTGAGTGGGTTGCTTGGGTCTTATTGCCTATCGTAATTGTCGTAGTAATTTTATTCTATGTAGTTTCTATAAAACTGGGAAGAACTATTAGAAAAGGTGGCAAAGAAGCAGAAGAATTACGTGGACCAGTCCATAAAACAATATTGTCCATAGGCATTTATAGATTAGTTATTGGATTCATCAGTATGATTATTTTATTTTACATAGCTTATTCATATTTGGGATTTAAGATACTGTCTCCTTACACCCTTTTCTTTCTTGGTTTTTTAATATTTACGGTTGGTTTTGGTTGGTTTTTAGCCATTATAAGAAAAGAGAAATATTTTGCTCCTGAAAAAGGATCTGTTTTCGAAAAAGAACAAAAGAAGAAAATAATATCCCCTATTATTTTAATGGTTGTCGGAGGAATTCTAATGCTTATGGGCGCATTCCTTTTCTTGTGAGGCAACAAACCTAATGCTAGATATATTTAAATTAAAGTTGTAGGATGATTTTTTCATGGAAAAACAATTTGATGTGTTAATTGAAAGAGATGAAGACGGAGTGTATGTAGCATCTGTTCCAGAGTTACCTGGATGTTACACTCAAGCTGATTCTTTGGATGAATTAGTGAAAAATGTAAAAGAAGCCATCGAAGCCTATTTAGAATCAATGAAAAAAGAAGAAAGAACAAAAACTGAATTTGTTGGAATACGAAAAGTAAGAGTTGCTGTAAGGTGAGTAAACTCCCAACAGTTAAACCAGAAAAACTAATCAAAATAGTTAAAAAACTTGGATTTGAGGAAATCCACGTAAAAGGTTCACATCACGTATTTAAACACTCTGATGGAAGAAGGTTGGTAGTACCAGTGCACAAAGGAAAGAATATAGGAAAAGGATTGCTCTTAAAAATAATTAAAGAACAATTAAAACTAACAAGAGAAGAATTTCAAGAATTACTTTAATTACTTTTATTTTTTCAATTTATCTTTTTTTGCTTCTAATTCCCTTATTGCATCTGATGCAATCCATTTCGCTGTCCTTGAATTCATTTTCTGTATTTCCCTTGCAGTCTTGAACGCAGCTTTATTCAATTCAGTATTCCTTTTTCCGATCTGCCTTAAAGCCCAGTTAACTGCCTTTTTAACGAAATTCCTTTCATCCCCCGCCCCTCTCTTGATTACCGGAAGGAATTGAATAAACTTTTTGTCTCCAGCTTTTTTATCATGGACAGAGAGACAAGCCATCATTACAAATCCTGCTCTTTTCTCGAATTCATTTTTCCTTGAACTCCATTCAAATGCTTTCCTATACGCGAAACCAGTTTTATCAAATAAGTTACTGCAGCATTGATCGCATAAATCCCATGAATCAAAGTCTTTAACCCATTCCTCTAACTGCTTTTCTTTCACTTTTTTTGGTTCATCAATAAAACACGCAAGCATTCTTGCTTCATGTATCCCGCTATTCCATAACTCTAAAGCCATTTCATGGTTCCTTCCAATCTCTTTTCCTATTGCTCTAATATGTGGGATTGCCACTCCTAATGCCTTCCCTACTTCAATTCCAAACCTGGTCATCCCTTCCTTTGATTCAGGAACTGCATGCTTCTTTAATTCTTTTATTGCGTTTTCTTTGCTCCAGGAACCCATAATTAATCCCCCTAAAAAATCAGATTCAATTACTTTATTTCAGTTGGATAAATGAATCCGTGCCTTTTCTCGTATAATTCGCCTTTCTTCTTTAATTCATTTATTATTTCTCTTGCCCTGTCTCCCTCTATTCCTAATGCCTTTGCCTCTTCTATTATGTCTATTATTGGAACCATGTCCGTTTCCCGTGCCCTTTCTTTAATCATATTGAGGATGTTTCTCATTGCCTGCATCTTTGTATGGGTTGAACCAGTGGTAATAATGTCTATATCAATTCTTCCTGTTTCCGGGTCAGTTACCACGTCCTGCAGTGAATACTTCATTAACTTTGTTGCTCTTTCTGCATCCTCTTTTTCTACTGCATCACTTAGCCTGACTCTTGCGCTTGCTTCACTCAGCCTCACTAATGCCTCTAATTGCCTGTGCGTGGCAGCATAACTTCCTTCCTTTCTACCTAAATCCCTTAAATTAATGTAATAATTTGAAATGGTTTCAATTGCTTCATTTGAAAGAATGGGGGAAATTTTCTGCCTTGCATAAGAAATGTATTTCCTGAATAATTCCGGCTTGATTTCAGGGGTAATGAGTTCCTTTATTTCTTCCAGTTCCTTTGATTTAATCTTCTTTTTATTTTTTATTTCCTGCAGCATTATTTCTCCTGCTTTATGGCTCTTCAGTATATGCGTAGCAATCTCTTCATCCTTTACTCTGTCCAATACATCCTTAATCATGAAGAATAAATCAAATCTGGAGATAAGTGTTGCAGGCAGATTCAATTGTTCCATGAAGTTAGAGTAAGGGTCAAATCTTGCGAACTTCGGGTTAGCTGCAGCCAATACACTTGTCTCTGTTTTAAACCTGGTGACAATTCCTGCTTTTGCTACACTGATTTTCTGCTGCTCCATGGATTCATGCAATGCTGACCTGTCTTCTGCAGCCATTTTATCTAATTCGTCAATCATTGCGCTTCCACCTGAAGCCAAAACCAGTGCTCCAGCTTTTATTGTCCAGCCTCCTTCCCCGAATTCATCCTTTACTGCTGTAGCGCTGATACCTGCAGCAGTAGTTGACTTTCCTGAAACATAAATGCTTTTTGGGGCAATCCTTGAAGCAGCCGTAAGCATCATTGATTTTGCTGCTCCTGGGTCGCCTACAAGCAGTATATGAATGTCTCCCCTGATTTGCGTTTCATCAGGCAGATTCTTTTTCACTCCCCCAAATAACTGCATTACTATTCCTTCCTTTACCATTTCATGTCCATAGATTGCCGGAGCAATGGATTGAACCAGCATTTCATAGACTCTGGGGTTTTTTGAGAGTTTCTTTATTTCTTCTTCCTCTCCCTTTGAAACCTCTACGTCTTCATACTCTCTTGCTGTTTCCTCCAAATGAATTGCTTCAACGTATCTGCTGAAAACCAGCTTCTTTGGGTCTTTCGGAGGCTTTAACCTTAAAATTCCAATTATTCTTGTCCTGTCTCCTGCACTCACTTTATTCACTAAGTCATTGGAACAATTCACTTCAATGTTTACTGCCTGTTCGTTTCCTCTCAGTTGTTCCAATGGCTCCTGTATCTCGATTTTTTGATTATCCACAAATTCACTGTCTTCTGTAATAAGCCTGAAATCCTTGTGCCTGCACTCACAAATCACTGGAGACCTTTTTCCTGTCCCGCTCTGGGCAATCCTGTATTTATTCCCACACCTTCTACACTCCCATAAAGCAGTCTTTAGTTTTGGCAGTACATCAGTTATCTGTCTGATTACTCCTTCAATTGAAATTAGTTTTCCTAAATGATGGCTTCCAATCTCTCTAAGCAATGGCTGGTTGTCTTTAGGCAGGTTACATATTCTGATGAATGGACTGAATCCTTTATCTAATTCAATGGTTGGAACATCAATATTCTGGATTGCAATTGATGCAGCCTCCAATACATAATCAGGGTTTTCAATCAATGAATCAGCCAACTCAAAATCAAAATGCTCTAAATCAACAAAATCGATTTCCAGGCTCTTCTTCTCAGGAAATTCAGCTGCAAGCCTCTCAATTTCCTTCTTATACTTTTGTTCAAAGAACTGCTCGAATTTAGTTACAAAAGGGTTTTCCTCTCCCACTTCCCTCTGAATTGTTTCAAGAGTGCTTTCAGCCATTCATTCCACCAATAAATATAATGCTTTTTCTTCCTTTTCAATGATTTCGGGACAGTTAATTTCCCCTAAACCGC
>JBDRIL010000060.1:0-51245 GCA_043815885.1 archaeon
GAGGAATTCATTCAGAGGGTAATGGAAGATGTCAAGAAGATAAAGGAATTGAGCAGGATAGAGAAGCCAAAAAAAATAACTGTTTTTGTCGCAGAGGAATGGAAGTGGAAGGTATTGCTAAAGGTTTTTAAGCTGAAGGAAAAGGAAAAGAGGATTGGTTTTGGGGAAGCAATAAATGAAGCAAGAAAGTTAAAGGAAGCAAAAGAAAAGGGAAAGGAATTGCAGAAATTTGTTCAGGTTTTAGTGAAGAAAATAAATGAGATAAGGGAAGTAATTGAGATAGAAGAATACAAATGTATACATAACTCAAAAACTGTTCTGGAAAAAGAATTTAATGCAAAAATTGAATTAGTGAAAGCAGGGAAAAGCAAGGAAGGAAAAGCAAGGAATGCATTTCCCTTGAAGCCGGCTATTTTAATTGAATGAATATTTTAAGATAATTAGCTTTCCGCCCAAAGCCTTTACTCAATGCAGATTTTGTTTCCCAATGGAGTATAAACTACGAGAACCCAGATTGCAGCTATCGGTATACGCATTGCAATTCCAAGCATTGCACCACTTGAGATAAGCCCGTCAGTTGTAAATTCAATAAATCCCCCGCCCTCGCTCAGAAAACCAAGAACGTGGTCAACTAAAACCATGATGAATGCCCCCCACAGCATTAAGGCCAGAAAGCCAAGTTTGTACTTTTTATTCTTTACCAGAAAGCAAGTTGCAGTAACTGCAACCGCTGCAATAAGTGTAATGATAAACCACATTTCTATTGCCTCGCTTTTACTCCATTCATGCTTCGGATGCAGTCATTGGCACGGTTCTTAATGCTGTTGCTTTTTCATAGGCAACGACAATTGCAATCCATCCCAAAACTAACGCGACTGTCATCGGGATTCCCACTGTTGCCATCTCTCCAATCATTGCTGTAGTGTCTGCTGCAGTGCTCATTGCAGTCAAAAATGGTGGCCAGGGAACAATTTCCTGGTGTGCAATGTGCTCTACAGCCAGAGCTATTGCGCCACCAAAAATCATTACAATAAGCCAGTTAATGTGCCATTGCCCCGGAAATTTTTTTCTCATAATAGTTATTATAACGCCGAATACTGTTGCCACCGCAAAACATGCCATCAAATCACCTTATTCAAAACCTGCTTTTCTACCTAAAGAGTAAGAAACGACAGTAATAAAAATATTATTTTAGTAATACTATTGATAACTCTTCTTAATAAACCTTGAAAGGGAATTAAATGGAAGGAAAAGTGAAAAGAATCAGTGTTTCGGTTCCGGAAGAACTGCTGAAAGAATTTGATGAATTAACCACAAAAAAGGCTTACATCAGCAGGTCAAAGGCAATTGGGGACGCAATAAGAAGCTATATCGCAAACTATAGATGGAGTGAGGAAAAAAAAGCAGGAATAGGAACAATATCTATTCTTTACGACCACACGATTAGGGGGGTTACAGAAAAAATAGTCGAAGTCCAGCACTCCTTTCACAGCCTAATAAGCTCCAACACCCATCTTCACTTGGACGGAAAAAACTGCCTGGAAATAATAATAGTAAAATCAAACCCCAAAAAAATCAATGAACTGGCATCAAAACTGCAGGTCCTAAGAGGAGTGAAACAAGCAAAGCTTGTAACAATTACTCCTTAGCCAAAAAAAGACAAACCGCCTGAAATCGTTAATTTTAAGGCATTAATACCATACGCTATTTAGGGACATGAAACAAAAATTGCAATAGCGGCAATTGCCCTATTCCTGCTTTTGCTTGTAATTGAGTCAAATTCCAGGGCGCCAGGTGGGTAAATGAGAAAATTATATTTGTTAGTGTTGTTTATTATTGGCGTTTTATTGTTGACTTCTGGTTGTCTAACAGAAACTGGACTTAAAAAGGTTGCCAAATGCGAAGAAATACAAGGCCAATACAACAAAGATTACTGTTATTACGATGCTGTCAGATATGGAGCCGGCAGTATAATCTGCACAAAGATAGCTGACCAAAACATGCAAAACTCCTGCTATTTTACCGCCGCTAAAAAAGAGGGAAATGGAGCGTTGTGCGAAAAAATTGATTACACAGAACTTAAAGAAGTTTGTTTTGCCGTAGTTGAAAAGAATGTGGATGCGTGTGAAAAATTAAACAATGAGTGGAAGAACAGATGCTACAACGATATTGCTCTTTCAAAGAAAGACAAATCAATCTGTGGGATGATAGCTGATGAAGAAGAGAGAGACCACTGCATCTGGGATGTTTTATTCTCATTAAATTTCTTTGGAATTAATAGGGAAGCAATATGTGAAGAGCTGACTAATTCAAAGATAAAAGATTTGTGCTATTTTGATGCGGCCAATGCAGAGCAAAATCCGGCAATCTGTGAGAAAATAACTGAGTCAGATAAAAAATACAACTGCTTAGCAATAAACTCAGGAGACAACAGCTACTGCAACAAAATAATGGATCTGGACAGAAAACAAAGCTGCCATACTACACTACAAACTTTTGATTAACAAAGTTTAACCTATAGATTAAAGTATATAATCTCTATACCTCTCTGTAGGCGATGATGAGATTAACACTCAAAAAGTGGAGGGGGTTACAACAGTTTTTAGCTCACGGTTGAAGGATATTTTTCAAGATATGCTTCGGCAAGAATATTAAATAATGCATCATCATATACTGTGCCGGCATCATTTCCGTTCCAACCAATGATTACATTACTGCCAGATACCCAGAGATAAGCCCTTGCTATTCCTGCTGGTTCCTCAACTGTTCTTTCAAAAATTTTATTTCCGTTAATCTCCCTAGAAACCATACTGCTAATACGACTTTTAAAATAACTATCTGCTTCATCAGAAGAGTTAAACATACAGAGATAAAACTCAGAGTGCTGGTCATTATCCTGAGGGCTCATATACCTTAAATCTATGCACTCGTTAGGGTATCCCTCGTCAATGCGCTCCCATAGCCCCCCGTAAGTAAATTCACAAAGCTCTGGCAAATCCCAAATCATTTTATCTCTAACAATCTGCTCCTTGGGGGGTTCGCACTGTTGGCAATCTGCATCAGTTGTACAACCATCCTCTCCTGCTCCTTCTACTTCCACACACTGTTGGTTTTGACATTCAAGGTGTGTTTCAACTGGTTGTACGCAGTCTATGCTATTACGGCATTCATCTACTCCACTTCCTTGTACCTGCACACATTGCTGGTTTTGACATTCTAAATGTGTTGCTTGTTGTTGGCAGTCCTGTGGGCAGTTGTCATGATTTTCGCCTGCTTCGCAAGCGCCATTCCCGCAAACAGGTGGCTGTGTGCAACCGCTTATCAAAATCACTACAACTAGAAAAGCAACAATCAAATATTCTTTTTTCATTATTTTATTATAAGGGGTTATCTTTAATTTAAGGCTTTTGCCCGAGCTTTCGGACACGCTTTCAATTTTCGGACAAGACTAATTTTTATAGTTCTTCAAAAGAAAAATTTACTGCCTCGATTCCAAATTAGTTCGTATGAAACCACACCAAACCACAAAACCTCAGCAATATTCTTTAAAGGTGCTAACACCTACCATTTTTCAGGCGATGATGAGCTTATCCCCATTTCACTTTAAGGAAGTGGGCTGAACAGGAAAAGCAGGGGTCATAGGCGCGGATGAGTTTTTCCATTTCCAGGGAGATTTCTTCTTTTGGTTTTTTCAGGAGAGAGGGAAGAAAGAGTTTGATGTCTCTCTCTATGGATGCGACATTTTGGGCTGTAGGGACAACCAGATTGCATTCCTTAACTGTTCCTTTTTCATCGAATTTATAGGAATGATAGAGTGTTCCTCTGGGGGCTTCAACTACCCCTATTCCGACTGATTTTCTTGGGGTTATTGGAGGAATTGATTCCTCTCTTAATTTTAAGTCCTTTATCTTGTCTATTGCGTAATCAATGAAGTGAAGTATTTCGACTGCCTGGGCAAGATTGTTTGCATAAGGGCATTGTTCTTTTAGTTTTACTCCAATTCTATTCAACTCGTTCCTGGTTTCTTTTCTAATTCTTTTATGCATTAAATTGTATCTGCTTAAGGCTCCGACATAGAATTCCTCTCCAAAGAGCTTGGCGAATTTTGCAGTGGAAAAAGAGACAACGTATTCCCTTAAATTGCTTAAGTATTCTTCTTCTGGAATGCACATTCCTTTATTGGAGCAGACCATTCCTGTATTGAGGGAATAATCATTGTTCACTAAAGAAATGTAAGTGGACGGCCTGACGCATTCATACTTAAAGGAATTAAATAATTCGATGCATTTCACTGCATCCTTTCTTGCCTTCTTTAAGTGATCATATAATTCATTCAATTGTTTTTGATAAGGAATTACCTTGAATCCTCCGATCGTTGCATTCACTGGATGAATGGCTCTTCCGCCAAACACCTTCACGATTTCTGAAGCTACCTTCTTTATTCGGATTGCCCGATGGATTTCTTCATGGTGTTTTTCCTCGAAATCAAGGATGGAATCCTTTCCAAGATAATCAGGAAGTGAGAAAAAGTAAAGATGGAGGGTGTGGCTTCTGATTATTTCCCCTATAAGCATTAGGTTCTGCATTAATCTGGTTTGTTCTGTGGTTTCTACGCCAAATGCTTTTTCTATGGCCTTAACTGAGGCAGAGACATAGGAAGTGGAACAGACACCGCAGATCCTTGAAGTAAAGGTCGGGATATCCTTATAGCTTCTTCCAACAACCATTTCCTCAAAGAAACGGGCATTCTCTGTAATATCCAGCTGGGCTTTCTCTACTACTCCTTTTCTTACTCTGAGGAATAAATTTGAATGGCCTTCAACTTTTGTTAAGCCATAAAGACTCAAATCCATTGAATGCATTTTCTTCCTCCTTTTACAAATGAAAGTAATACTTTCCAATTATCTCATTTATTTCCTTCATTGAAAAACCTTTTTCCTGCAATAATTTCTTGAATGAATTAAAGTTGGCATCACTGTAAAAGCCCCTGCAGCCGTCACACGCTGCACCATTATTTGGACAGAGGGAATCACATCCGGCAGCAATTATCGGGCCCATGCAGAAACCTTCTTTTATCAATAAGCATTCATTTTCATTCTGCTTGCATTCAACACACACAGCAAAATCCTTTTCCCTTGGCTTTAATCCATGAACAAGGTGAATCATCAATGAATAGAATTCTTCTTTCTGTATTGGACAGCCTCTTACAATGTAATCAACTTTAACGTATTTCCCTATCGGCCAGGCTTCTGTCTCCTGCTTGGTTGTTTCAGTGATTTTTTTCTTTAATTCTTCCGAGAGATGGTTTCTGACTGAAGTAATCCCTCCAAATGCAGCACATGCCCCCAAAGCCACAAGCGATTTTGCATTCTTTCTTATTTCCTTTAATTTCTTTATGTTGTCCTTTGAAGTAATTGTTCCTTCCACTATCGCAATATCCATTGGCTTTACTTCATAGGATTCCCTTAGCATTTTAAAGTAAGAGAGATTCATTGCCTTATTCAATTCAAGCAATCTTTCCTCTAATTCAATTACCTCAAACTGGCAGCCCTCACAGCAGGTGAAAGTGAAAACACCGACAGTTAATCTGTTGTTTTTATTGTATACCGAAGGTATACAATGTTTTTTTGATAAAACTTTTCGGAAAAGTTTTTTATTCATTTTTATTCCTCTTCTTGAAATAAATTTATTTTATTTAAAGGAAAGACTGGCCCGTCCAGACAAACATGCTTTTCTCCAATCATGCAGTGACCGCACTTTCCTGTACCGCAATACATTAATCTCTCAAGGGAAGCATAAATCCTTTCTTCACTGAAACCCAGTTCCTTCAGCTTTAATGAAACAAAGTGAATCATTACAGAAGGGCCGCAGATTAATGCCACTGCATTCTCTGGATTAATGGTTTCCGGTTTCAATAAATCCGTAACCAATCCGACATGGCACTTGTAATCCTCGTCCTTGCAGTCAACAGCGAGAAGAGTGTTAATGGAAGAATTCTTCTGTAATTTATTCATTAATTCCCTGTAAATGATTTCCTTTGGGGACTTGGAGCCATAGTAGAGAGTGATTTTTTTACAGAGGGAAGGATTTTCTAGAAGGTGAAGCAGAAGGGAATGAATCGGCGCTACACCTATTCCTCCTGCAATCAGGTAAACATTTTTTCCATTTAATTCCTCTAAAGGCCAGCTGTTTCCGTAAGGCCCTCTCACTCCTACTGTTGCGCCTTCCTTTAATTCAAATAATTCATCTGTTACCTTGCCTGCTTTCATTACACTTAAATCAAATGAATTCTTTTGCGATGGAGGAGAGGAAATGCTTATTGGGGCTTCTCCAACGCCAAAAACCGAGAGTTCTACAAACTGGCCCGGAAGAAAGGAAAAATTTTTTTGTGCAGAAGAATCCTTAAAGGAAAGAGTGAAGGTTTTCACTTTAGGGGATTCCTCTTTTATCTTCTTTATAATGCATGGTTCTGGCATTAAATTATTCCTCATTTTTTTCACCGCTGATATTGTTTACTATTTTCACTATATCGATTGAGACAGGGCATACATCAATACACCTTCCGCATCCAACACAGAGGTGCTGGGGGAAATTCTTTTTATGGTAGAGTAATTTGTGGAGGATGAAATGCCTTAATCTGGAAGTACGGGACTTCCTGAATATATGGTCGCCGGAAACACGGGTAAAACGCTTTAACTGGCAGGAATCCCATTCCCTCATTCTAACAGCATCATTGCTCAGCAAAGCAAAATCATCCTTTATTCTGTAGCAGTAGCATGTAGGGCAGACCATTGTGCAGGAACCGCAACTCAAACAAATGTCTGCATTTTTCTCGAATTCTTTATGGGAAAAATTTTTTTTAAGGATTTCCTCAAAATTCTTTGAATTAATTTTTCTCGGGGTTTTTGGGACAGTAAGAGGGGAGTGCTTTTCAGTGGAAGAAAAAAACTTCTTGTTTATGAGTTTTAAGCCTTTTTCAGAGCCAACCTCTGCAAGGTAATTCTTTCCGTTTCTCCAAAAGAATAAATCGAATTCTTGCGGAAGGTGAGTTCCGAGAGAGGTACAGAAACAGTTTTCCCCTGCTTCTTCACAGCTCAAACCAATTAAAATTGAGTTCTCTCTTTTTTCCCAGTAAAAGGAATCAATTGGTTCCTTTAGGAAAACTGAATCAAGGATTGAAATTGCATGGAGGTCACAGCTCCTGATTCCAAAAAATATTCTATTTCCTGCTCTCGGGAGAGGCTTAACGGAATAAGAAGAATTTTTTTCATTGAATTCAAATAAGGCTTCTCCTGAAGGAAGAAAATATTTTTTTGTTGAAAAGGTGGTGGGTTTTTCCATGTAAAGGTTTGCTTCAGGGAATGGCTTGAAGCGCTTTATTTTTCTGTGGTCAAGGGAAGGGACAATCAATTCAGTTTTTTTATTTAATTCTTTCAGGAAAGGAAGGAGTTTTTCTTTCTTTAATTCAAATAATCCAAAAAATTGCTTTTTATGATTTTTTAATTCTTCTATTGCAGAAAGGGTTTTGCCTGAAAGGAATTTAAGCGAGGCCTTTCCGCTGAGGGAAACATAAGAGAATCTGTTTTTCGGGATTTTAAATGAAAGCAGTGCTGTCTCAGTGTCCCCGCCTCCCAAAAAAGAGAATGCGTTGGAGGAAGCAATTGATTTAAGAATGCTTTTAGTTCCAAGGGAGAATTCTTTTTCCTCAAAGACTCCAAAAGGGCCATTGAATACAATCATTCTTGCTTTGGCTATTTCATCTGAATATAATTTAATTGTTCTTTCGCCGATGTCCTTGCTGAAGTATTTTGAGGGAAGGTCATCAACACTTAATTCCTTTCTTTTTTTGTTTTCATCAAAGGCCAAATCTATTGGAAGGAGAATCCTGCTTCCGTACTTATTCAGTAATTCCTTTGCTTTTGGAATGAATTCAGTGAAATTCTTTTTTCTAATAAAGGAATCTTTGGCTCCAAGCTTGTGTCCCTGCGCAGAGAGAAATACTTCAGAGAGAGCGCCTCCCAAAAGCACTTTGTCTGCCTTTCCTTGCTTCAGAAAAAATTCAATTGTTTTAATTGAGTCTTTTGGCTTAATTCCTCCGAGTATAAGCAAGCGGGGTTTTTGTGTAAAGGAAAGCGCTTTAGAGAGGGAATTGAGCTCTTTTTCCATTACCCCTCCAATGCAGGAAGGAAGTAAAGGGAGGAATCCTACAACTGATGCATGGCTTCTGTGGCTGACAGAAAACGCGTCCAATACAAATAAGTCTGCTTCTTTCGCCAAGTCCTGAATCCATTTTTCCTTTGAGTGCTCCAAGGGAGAGAGTTCCTTTGTTTCGTTTTCAAGGAAACGCGTATTTTCTAGGAGAAGGATTTGGCCTTTCTTTAAGTTTTTTACTTTCTGGATAAAGTTATTCCATTCAGAGAATAAAACCTTTTTTCCGGTTAATCTGGAGAGAATTTTTGAGTGTTCTTTTAAGGAAGTGAAATCTTTCTCGCCTTTTCTTCCCTGATGGGATAAAACAATCAATCGGGTTTTTTTCCTGCTTAATTCCTTTAAGGTTTTAGCATGCTCAATAATTCTGCTTGAAATTACTGGTCTAGAGTTCTGAATATTGCTGTTGAAGTCAGCCCTTACAATAAGTGTTCTGCCACTAATATTCAGTTTATTTACCGGAGTTAAGGACATCCAAAAAGTCTCCTTAATTCATTCAGCAAGCATCTCAATTAATTCAATCAGCCTGCAGGAATAACCCCATTCATTGTCATACCAGGCCATTACCCTGATCATTTTTCCATTCACTACCTGAGTGGAGAGAGAATCAACTATTGATGAATGCGGATTTCCAATTATATCGCTTGAAACCAGTGGTTCCTCTGAGTACTGGAGAATGCCTTTCAGTTCCTTTTCTGAAGCTTTTTTCAATGCTGCATTAACTTCCTCTACTGAAGTGCTTTTTTCCACTAAACAAGTGAAATCAGTAATAGAGCCATTTGGGGTCGGAACCCTCAAAGAAATTCCATCCATTTTTCCTTTTAATGGAGCGTAAACCTTTCCTACTGCGCTTGTTGCGCCAGTAGTAGTAGGAATAATGTTTATTGCTGCTGCTCTCGCTCTCCTTAAATCCTTATGCGCTAAATCAAGGATTCTCTGGTCGTTAGTGTAAGAATGAATTGTATTCATTAATCCCCCAACAATCTTGAAGTTTTCATCCAACACCATTGCAACTGGAGCAAGGCAGTTAGTGGTACAGGAAGCCATGGAAATGGTTTTATGCTCTTTCTTTAATTGTTTGCAGTTCACTCCTCTTACCACAGTGAAGTCAGTATCGTCCTTAGTTGGAGCAGAAATAATTACCTTTTTTGCTCCTGCCTGCAAATGCTTTTCATAGTCTTCTTTCTTTCTGAATGCTCCAGTGCTTTCAATCACTACATCTACATTCATTTCCTTCCACGGAAGCTTTAATGGATCTTTTTCAGCAAGAACCTTTATCTTATTTTTTCCTACAAGGAGGGAGTTTCCTTCTGCTTTTACTTCCTCCTTCAGAATTCCATGGACTGAATCATACTTCAATAAATGCGCTAAAGTAGGGGCATCAGTTAAATCATTCACTGCAACAAATTCTATTCCTTTATTTCCTAACCCAGCCCTTAAAACCATTCTCCCAATTCTTCCAAAACCATTTATTGCAACCCTTACAGCCATTAAAAGTTCCCCCTTAAAAAGAAATGATATTATTCAGGCAATTCATTATTAAAAATCATTCGGTTTCTTCTTCAATGAATTGCTCGTATTCAGTGGAATTGAATTTATAGAGGAATCGCTTTATCTTCAAGCCATTAAAGGAATACTTTTGAAGGATTTCAGTTTTTTCTCCAATGAATTCATTGAATGAAGCTTTTGAGCAGGGATCCAAAAGCATGAATTTGCTGTTGAATGCAGAAATCACAAAGGAATGCGTTGAAGAGTCTTCCATTTCTGCTACCATTACTGAAGCAGTTGCATCCCCTAATGCATTAAGGATATTGCAGAGAAAAAGGCTTACGTCTTCGTCATCCCCTGCCTTCAGAGAGAGGAGTTCCCTGGAGGAAAGCCAGTAATTCAGTTCAAGGTCTGAATCAATGCAATTAATTCCATTTGAAACAAATTCGTGTGCTTTTTCTGCTGTCTCCAGATAATCTCTCTTGAATTCATATTCTTCTGGTTTAAGGTTAGAGATAACTGATTGAGTGGTTAAGTCATTGGCATCAACCAATCCCTTTATTTCTCCAATGGTTTTCTTTTCGGATTCATTTATTAGTTCAGTGTACTTCTGCAATAAAAATTTGTATAGCTTGAAGCGCAATTCTTTTTCTTTCTGGGTTTCCTCTTTAGGGGAAACACTTCCAACAGCTTTTCTAAGGATATCATATTTTTCCCTTAATTCCTGCAGGGATTCTTCTTTTTCCTTAAGCTTTTTTTCCAGTTCGTCTCTTGGGGAGGCCAGTTCAGAGAGCTTCTTTTTCAGGAGAGAAATCTTGAAATCAATTTCCTTTTTCTTTTCTTCAAGTGATTCTTCATGCTTGTCTTTTTCCAATTCTTCGATTCTCTTCCAGAGCTGCTGTTCAATTAAACTCTTTCTTCTTTCCTCTGAAGCCATAAAATTGTACCTTTTCTATAAAATAACCCTTCCTGGGACAAGGATATAAATATTGCGAAAAAGGAAAAAAAAGTCAATATTTTTATTAAGAAGAGTAATTGTATATAAGGAGGGAAAAATAAAATGAATGGACAGGTTTCACTGGAATACTTGATGGTTGTAGGGTTCTTCTTGGTTGTTATTGGAGTAGTGTTCATTTACTCTTATTCAAGTTCCTCTGATACTTTTACTCTGGATAAAATAGATAATTCACTGAGTGCAATAAAGAACGGAGTGAATCAGGTTTATGCTTTGGGGCCGGGAAACCAGATTAAAGTAGACATTGATTTGCCTTACAATATATTGGACCACGAACTTACAGGAAGGTCAATTGCTTTTGTACTGCAAAGAGCAGGAGGAACAACAGACATTGTTGCTTATACTGATGCAGAGGTAGTGGGCGAACTTCCAATTACAGCTGGAAGGCACACAGTGGTAATTAAAATGCTTGAATCAGGAGTAGTGAGAATAGGGGAAGGATTAATCATTACTCCAACTACACTTATAAGGACAAAAGTTCCAGGAAGCAGTGAAGATTCAAATATATTTACTTTAAGTAACCGTTCAACAGAAAATCTAACAAACTTAATTGGAGCAATAAGTGGAAGCATTGCTTCCTATGTGGCATTTGATGACAGTTCAACTATAAAACTAATCACTAACGGCCTTACAGTAAACCAGGATTTGAACTTTGACGTGAATTTTGCTGCAATTCCTGCTGGAACAGCGGCAGGATTCTATGAAGGATTTGTGGATGTAAATTCAAATGAAGGATTTACTGATAGAGCGTTAATTCAGTTAAGGATTCCTGGAGTGATACAGGACATAAATATTGCAGTATTTAATGACAGCAATTATTTAGTGTATGATGAAGATTTTGCGCAGGGAGAAACCGTTTATTACCTGATTAAGGCAATAGGGCAGACAGGAGAAGAAATAGAAATAATCGACTTAAACATAACTATAAGTGATCCCCCTCCAGTAACAAATGATTCAAACTACTTCAATCAATCAGTTCCGATTGGAGGATACAAAGGAGAGTTCTATATTGATTGCGGGGCAGAGGAAGGGGAATGGACTATTACTGCACAGGCAAATGACTTCAATTATGTGAGGGAAGACAAGAACTTCAATGTAGCTGAAGGAGGCCTTGATGCAAACAGTTTCTGGTTTAGCTGTGTTGATCCAGACTGCGACAAGACAGGAACTACGTTTGATGGATGGAGGATAGGGAATTCCTGTCTCGATAATATAACAATAACAGAGATAAAGACAAAAGCAACAGCGGGAGCAGATGTAAAGGGAGTTAATAGAATAACAATAAACAATATAACCAAATACAATGGAAGTGAAACCACTGACTGGGTTGTGTTGAGTGGGGGTTTTACGGTAGCAGGGTTTACCAATTACTTGACTGGGAATTCATTTAAGTTTGGTTCAAGTATTGAAGGAACACAGGAATTCGATTTATACTTCAAGTTTGAGGATGCAAGCATTTATCACACTACCTTTACCAAATAAAGGTTGATTTAATTGAATAAAGGACAAGCTGCAACAGAAGCAATGTTTTCCATGGCAATCATATTATTGATTTTTCTGCTGTTTTTCAGCATAATAGTGAACCATGACGAGAGAGTAAGAGACTATGAAGGCAACTGGGAAGAAGCAGCAAGATGCAAGAAGATTGCAGGAATAATGAGTGCACTGTATGTGGCCGGGAATGGAGCAAAATGGGATGGAACAATTGACAGAAACTTATTTGTTTACGGAGACAGCTTTATTGATTTAGAGGACTACAATGCAACTGGAGCAAAAGAAGGGGCTTTGTGTTACTTTGACGGAGTAACAACTGAAGATGTGAATGGGCACTGGGGGGATATTGAGATAATGAATATAGATGGAAACATAGTGGTGAGAAATGCGTAATAAAAAAACTTTTAGGAAACCCTATTTGAATCCAAGGATTCAAAGGGGCCCATTTGAGTTCTACTCAATTGGGAGTTTTATCAAAAAGCATTGCATACCTTCGGTATGCAATAAAAAAGGACAGATAATAGCTTACGATTTATTCTTTGCAGTAACAGTGTTTATCCTGCTTTCAGGGGCAATGCTTTTGGTTTGGTATTATAATGCAGAGTACGCGGAAAAAGAGGAAACACAGAATGACTTGAAGGAGAGAGTGACAAGAATAACCGATGTAATGGTGAATACAAGAGGCAGTCCAGCGAGATGGGATGAGAACCTTTCACAGGACATAAATACAATTGGTTTGGTGGGAGAGAGAAGGGTGATTGAAAAGGAAAAGCTTCAAGCATTTGAGTCAATGGATTACAGTAAGGCAGTAAGTGCAATGAAGATTTCAGGATACAATTTTTACTTTAAGCTGGAACAGGGAAACCAGATAATAGCGGAAAAATATAATACTGTTTCCAGTGATTACTTAACGGAATCAGATTATGTGGTTGGAACAAGAAGGGTTGTGGAATATGAAAGAAAAAGGGCGATTCTTTCCCTTAATTTGTACAAGTAAGGGATGGGTCTTAAGTATTGATTCAATGGGCGCAGTCATTCTAGTGGTGGCTGTAATACTGTTAATGAGTTATCATCCATTCGAGAAAAGCACTGATGCACTGAATTCACTTGAAATGCAGAGAAACTTCAATGATGCGCTGGATTTAATGGATAGGGATGGAACGCTTCAACAAATGGATTCAAGTGAAATAGTGGAAGACCTGAATGCTGTTCTCCCAATACAGTATGACTGGAAGTTAAGGATAAGGGAATACAGGTACTTTCAACAGGAATTCGTTAAAACCGATGATTTGAGTGCAGGGAATACGTCGAAGGATACCGAAGAAGAGAGTGTGGTTAAGGGAAGCAGGTTGTTTCTTTCCTTTTCTGACGAAAAAATCAATAGATTCCATTACGCTGAGTACTGGGGATGGTTGAAGAATGAATAACAAGGGAGTCTTTATTACGCTGACAATTTTTCTCCTGGCTGCTGGGGTTCTTGCCTTAAGCCAGAGCATCAGGCATAATTTCAATGAATTAGAGGGAAACAATAAATACGTTGTAATGACTGATAGAGTGGGCTATAAATACGAAAATATTCAGGACAATATTTTTGATATAATAGAGAACATTAGCGGGATAGACTTCAATATAGGAGAGAAAAGCATTACCTTCACAGAAGAGCTTCCAAATGCAAGAAGCCTTGATGCAATGGAGATATCGATTGGTGCTTACAAAAAATTTGTTGAAGAACACAAAGACGGATTGGATATAAACATGAACATAACTGACTTTGATTTAAGTACCTTCACTATAATGCCTTACGACATTAATTACTCTCATGCTGATGCTCCTGGAAGAGGCAATAGACACAATAACACAATTTATTATGAGCCTTCCTCTCTTGACTTCAATGCATATGTAGTGGAAGTAATACTGCAAAACCAAACATATGATGAAGTAGAGGAAGACATTGATTATGCTGACATGGCAGGAGAGCAAGGAGTCAACTTATTGCTCATTGTAAGGAACAGTGTAAAGATAGAGGAATTCAGTAAATTCTATGAAGGAATAGATGCAAACGCAGAGAGCGAGATAACGATTAGTACTACTGGAAACGCGGAAAAGGATGTACATATAACTATTACTCCTTTTGGAAAAATGACTGTACTGAATAACAATTCTGTTGCAGTGGATATTGTTACGGGAATTGATTTTGGTGATGACGCAACAGAGGAACCATACCTTGAGTTATTGAAGGGATTAGTGGTAGTGAGGAGCCCCAGGCTTAAGATAGAAAAAAGATAATAAATAGAATAAGCATTAAAAATAAGGAACCATAATATTATTTAGCTCGGTGAAAGAAATGGAAAACAGCGAAAAACAACAGAAAAAGAAGTTGTTTGGGTTAATCAAGGAATTAAATGAAATGACCGCCAAAAAAGAAGAAAAAAAGAAGGGAATAATGGATTTTATTTCAAGGATTTTTCCATTTCCGGAAAAAAGAAAGAAGCAAAAGGAAGAGAAAAGGGAAATTGCAATTGAAAAGGAATTTGAAGAAAGGGGATTAAAAGAAATAGAGAATGAAATCCTGAAAAAGGAAAAAGAATTCAAAGAACTAGCAAAGAAACACGAAGTAAGGGAAAAAGAATTATTCAAGAAAAAAATGGCGGAACTGGAAAGAATAACCGAAAGCATAAGGCTCTCAAGAATGATGAATGAAGTAGAGGAAAAAAAGGAAACAGAAAGAAAGATAGAGGAAGTAGTGAGAGAGATAAAGAAAAAAGTTAAGCGAGGAAAGAATAAAGAAAAGGAAAAATCCTTGAAAGTGAAGAGAAAGAAGAGGATTGTAAAGGTAAGAAAGAAGCGAAAAGCTAGGAGAAGGAAAAAAATTGAAGAAGAAGATGAGGATGAAACCCCTGAAAGAAGAGAGATTGGAAAGAGAGTAGTGATTAAAACCCGGGGAGGGGTAACAATAATGAAGGGGCGTCCTTCAAGAGCTGGTGCAGTGGGTGCAGCTCCTGCTGAAGCTCCAGCAAAGACACAGCAAGAGAGAGACGTTGACTTAGAAATAGAAAAAATGAAGGAAAGAATAAAGAACCTGAGAATGGCTTACTTCAAGAGAGAAGTGACAGAACAAGAGTACAGGCAGAAGATGTATGATTACAAGGAAGAACTGCATCTGCTTGAAGTGGAAAATAAGAGAATTGGGGAAAGGAAAAAAGAGGAAGAAAAGAGAAAAGCAGCAGAGCCTGCAAAAGAAGAAGTGAGGGAAAGGGTTCCTGAAAGAGAAGGAGTGGAAACCCCAAGAAGGGAAATGAGTGAAGATGATTCAAGGAGATTAAAGGCATTAGATACATTCAGAAAGGAATTCACTGCAGGGCCAAGCTCTGCGCCATCAACAACTGTTTCTCCTGAACCAAAGGAATTTGATTTAGGGAAGTTTGAGAGAAAAGCCCCTGAAGATGAAAAGGAAGGAACTGAAATTGAAAAAAAGATAAGCCAGATAATTGAAAAAAAAGGAGTGGTTGGAAAGGTTGGGGAAACAAGATTAAAGAAAATGGAGAAGAAAGCAGAAAAATTAATGAGCAAATATCATATCCCGGAAGAAGAAATGGAGGAAGCCATAAGCAAGCTAGGAACGAAAAAACTGCTTGCAGACTTTGATAAACTGATTAATTTAATGGAACTAGAACACAAGACACATGAATTGGTTGAAGTTGTTAAGCCAGAGAAAGAAAAGTCATACATTGGCTCGGCAAGGCCTGCTGTAAAAGAAGAGGTAAAGGGGGTAATAAGAGACATAAGAAAGTACAGGATAATAACTGCCTTCGATAAAATTCTTTCTTTAGTGAACCAGAAAGGGATTGCAAGGGAAAAAGAACTGGTGAGGGAGCTTGGAATGAAGAAAGAAAGAGTCATGGAATGCTGTGAGATACTGAAAGAAAATGGATTGTTGAAGATAGAGTATCCCCCGATAGGGGACACTAAAATAATATCAAAAAATTATGTTCCAAAAAAAGAAAAGAAAAAGGAGAAGAAAAAATGAAGGAAAAAACACTTGCATCATACTTCATTGAAATAGACAAAGCAAAACTAGAAGTCAACATAATGCAGAAGGAAAAGGCATTTGTGAGATTTTATTTCCTGAATCTGCCTGAACTGGGAACAGGAACAAAAGCATTACTGAAGAACCTGAAAACGAGTTTGATTACAGATGCAACAATCAAGGCAGAAAAAATGATGGACCCAAAATTCATCAAGGAATTAAAGGAAAAATTCAGGGAAAGAGCTGAAACAATTCTTTCAAAAGAACTGCCGGACATGGACGAAAAAATAAAGGAAATCCTTATCGTGATTTTGCTCCAGGAAATGCTTGGATTGGGAAAGATAGAGTTTTTGCTGGAAGACCCTAACCTGGAAGAAATCGTGGTTAATACCTCAAGCGAACCAGTGTGGATATATCACAGGACATTTGGATGGCTGAAAACCAATATCCTGATTAAACCAGAGGAAGAAATCCAGAACTATGCAAGCATTATTGCAAGAAGGATTGGAAAACAGATAAGCGTTCTTAACCCATTGCTTGATGCGCATCTAATTACTGGAGACAGAGCAAATGCAACACTGTTCCCTATTTCCAGTAAAGGCAATACACTGACTATCAGAAGGTTTAGGAGAGATCCATGGACATTGACTGATTTTATTGAAAACAAGACAGTTAATGCAGAAATAATGGCATTGCTCTGGATGGCAATAGAGTATGAGCTGAATATAATGTTCAGCGGAGGAACTGGTTCAGGAAAAACAAGTTTCCTTAATGTATGCATGCCATTCATTCAGCCAAATAATCGTATTTTATCTATTGAGGACACAAGAGAGATCCAGTTGCCTGAATACCTTCACTGGGTGCCTCTAACTACAAGGGAACCAAATCCAGAGGGAAAAGGGGGGGTTTGTCTTTATCCTGGAACATGGTTTGTTACAGGGGATGGAGAAATAAATGAGATAGCAGAATATGTTGAAAGCAGATTAAAACAAAGGCCAACTGAAAAAATAGAATCAAATGTACTGGTAGCAGAAGGAAAACAGGATTGTGTAATAGCTGGAGACCCAAAAAAGTTCAGTTATCAAGCTGAAAAGATTAAAATTGTGTCAAGGGTCACTGAAAGAAAATATGTTTGTGAAATCGAATGTGAAAATGGTGAAACCATTAGTTTAACTGAAAATACTAAATTGCCAGTGGTTGGAATGAATGGAAAAATAGAGTTACTTAAGCCACAAGAAATAAAACAAGGGGATTATTACTTGCCAGCCTTTAGTGAAATTAATTTAAAAGGAAGTATCCAAGAAATAGATGCAATAAAGATTTTTGGAGAAGGAGAGTTTTATGCAGTTGATAAGGCAGATTTGTTTTCAGATTTAATTAAAGAACAAAGCGAAAATGGGTTGACGCTCAAGGAAATTGCAAATAAGTGTGGAATAAAAAGGCAAGCTTTTAACTGGTACAAAAAAACAGGGATAGTAAGACTGCCTGTATTAAAAAAATTGGTTGAAGAAAGCAAAATAATGAATCTAGAACAATTAGAGAAGGAAATTTCGGTGATTAAGGCACGAGGACAAGGAGCAAAACACGTTAGAATCCCGAAACAAATTGATGAAGACCTCGTGTATCTAGCAGGATTTATTTTAGCTGAAAAAAGTTTAAGTAAAAATGGAATCCACATAGTGCAAAAGGATGAATTGCCAGAACTTGAACACTTAGTCAAAAAGATTTTTAATGTGGAAATCATACACAAAAAATTCGCCTACAATTACTACAGGATTCTATCGCAAATCATTATGAAGATAATGAAGGAAGTGTTTGGCGCTACTAAATCAAAACTAATAAGAGTCCCAAAATGCATTATGCGAAGTACCAATGAAGTAATCGCTGCATTTCTGGCAGGATATATTGATGGAGACGGAACTGTTGGAAAGAGAAGAGTTTCTTTAGCTACGGGCAATAAAGAAGCTGCAATAGAATTCAAATATCTTTTAACACGACTGGGGATATGGAGCAGGATCCAAAAAGCCAAGAGAGCATGGATTATTAATGTGTGTACAAGAGAAGACGTAGTTAAAGCATGCAAAAAAATAGAGTTTAGATTGGAAAAAAACAGAAAAAAAGCTGAAGAAATAAAAAATATCAAATACAGTCATAATACCAAAAGAAACCGTGTCCCTGCCCTGCTTCTGCACAATTATATGAAGAGTTTAATGCAATCATTGAGTGTTGAAGAAAAAAGAAAGCACTTGTATCATGCAAGCTATAATAAAACCAGTGTGCCAAAGGGATACTTACAAAAGATATTATTGCAGGCAAAGTTGAGTGAAGAGGAAATTCAGAATATTGAGTTGTTTTTAAGAGAGGACTTGGAGTTTGTGAAAATAACTGATGTTAAAATTACTCCGAATGAAAAAAATATCCCCAGCTATGATGTAACCCCAGAAAATTCAACTTATTTTGTTGCAGGGATAAATAATCTGACATTGGTAATGGATACAATGCTTGATTTGCTGGTAAATTCCTTGAGAATGCGTCCAGACAGAATAATTGTTGGAGAGATAAGAAGGGAGAGAGAGGCAGAGGTAATGTTTGAAGCAATGCATACAGGGCACAGTGTTTACACTACAGTTCACGCAAATACTGCAGAGGAAACAATAAGAAGGCTGGTAAATCCTCCAATCAATATCCCTGTTTCAATGCTTGATTCAGTGCATTTAAATGTAGTGATGTTCAGGAACAGGCGAATGGGAACAAGAAGAGTGCTTCAGGTAGCTGAACTCATCCCAGAAAAGAGGGGCGGAGGAGAAGAATTGGTTAAAGTGAATGTATTGTATAGATGGAAGGCATCAGTTGATGAAATAGGAAGGCATTCAGAAAGCATCAGGTTGTTTGATGAATTAAGCCTTCACACTGGATTCACTATCCCTGAAATAAACGAGGAATTAAAAAGTAAGCAGGAAGTGGTTGAATGGCTTATGAGGCACAAGATAAAAGGGATTGAAAAAGTGGGAAAGATAATGGCTCAATATTATATGGATAAAGACTCTGTAATGGAATTAGTGAATAAAAACAAGAAACCGGAATTTGGTGAAGAAATTGGAAAAACATATTAAAAAAGAAAAGAGTGAAAAGATTCCTTTTTCCTTTATTCCTCCATCCCTGCTTAAAAGAATTTCAAAGAGATTTCATGGAATAGGAGCAATAGTGGCAAAGGCATTCCCCTCCCTTACAAGTGATTTGGAGCATGCAGAAATAAATTATTCGGTTGAAGACTATGGCGCAATAGCAGTAATCCTTGCATTCTTTTACTTTGTTTTATGCAGTATTGTATTCAGTTTAGTTGCTTCAAGGTTTTTTCCTGAAAGAGCCATCTTAGTTGGGATAACTGCTGGAGGCATTATAGCATTCCTTATACTGATACAGGTAACCATGTATCCAAGGATAAAGGTAAAAAAGAAGGTAAGAGAGATAGAGAGGAATTTAGTGTTTGCCTTAAGAACAATGCTTGTACAGATGTCTTCAGGAGTCACGCTATTTGATTCAATGAATATGATTGCAGAAGGAAATTATGGCGCCCTTGCAGATGAATTCAAGGAAGCAATAGATGAAATAAATACTGGAACACAGGAAGAAGAAGCACTGCAAAAAATGGCTGACAGGAATCCGTCACTTTTTTTCAGGAGAAGCCTGTGGCAGATGGTTAATGGAATGAAGGCAGGGGCAGATGTAAGTGAATTAATGAATGAATTGGTTTCAACAATGATGAGAGAGGAAACCATCCAGATAAGGCGATATGGGTCGGATTTGAGGATGCTTTCATTAATGTACATGATGATTGGAGTAATTATCCCCGCGTTAGGTTTAACCCTTCTTATAATGCTTTCATCATTTCCGGTAATAAAATTAGGAGAAATAATGTTTTGGGGGCTGCTCTTTGGAGTGATTATAGGCCAATTCATGTACATGGGAATCATTAAATCAAAGAGACCAAACCTAATGGAGAGTTGAAGAAAAAAATGTATCAAAGAATTGCATCACTTCTTCCAAAAGGAGTAATAGATAAATTCCGGGAAGAATTAAGTTATCTGGAAATACCGATAGAGGAAAAACGATTTGTTGGATTTGTCTTCATTTATTCACTTGCTTTGAGTTTTGGGATTGCACTGAATCTTTTTCTTTTCTTTGGAATTCCAATAATCATATCATTCGTGATATTTTCTCTCTTATTCTTTGGAGGAGTGTATATCTGGCTGAGCATGATGAGTGAAAGCAAGGGAAAGTTTGTTGAAAAGATTTTGCCTGACGCCCTACAGATGATTGCCTCAAACATCAGGTCAGGACTGACAACAGAAAGGGCATTACTTGCTTCAGCCAGACCTGAATTCGGAATACTGGAAAAGGAATTAAAAAGAGCCAGTAAAAAAATAATGGCCGGAGAGCGAATAGAAATAGCCTTAATGGACATGCCTGAAAGAATCCGTTCAAAGACATTAGAGAGAACTATATGGCTTATCTCCAAAGGAATTCGTTCAGGAGGAAAGATAGCTGATTTACTGATGAAACTGTCCGATGACTTGAGGGAACAGAATGCATTGCAGCAGGAAACAAAGGCAAATATCTCTATTTATGTAATGCTTATCCTTTTTTCTTCAATGGCTGGAGCGCCAGTGCTTTTCGGGATTTCTACTTTTATTGTTCAGGCACTGTACAAGCACATGAGTGATGTTCCTTCGTTTGACCCATCACTATCTGAACAAAGTTCAATGAATATCCCTATTGCTGGCTCACTGCTTATGGGAGAGAGGAATCCGATTGAACCAGAGTTTGCGATAATGTTTGCAATGGTCATTATGTTCTTTGGTTCAATTTTTGCTGCCCTGACAATAGGAGTAATAAACGCAGGAAAGGAATTAGAGGGAATAAGATACATTCTACCTATACTGCTTGGGAGCTTTGCAATATTCTTTGCTGTAAGATTCATGCTTTTATTTATGTTTGGATCACTAATTCAGTAATCCATTAAAATAAAAAATCCATTAAAATAAAAAAAAGAAAAAAGAAAAGAAGTCAAAGGAATTAAACTGTTCCAGTGCATGTTGAAGTATGACTTCTTGAACTTCCGTATTGGTCTGTGTAGGTTAGAGTGAATGTAAATCTATAGGATTGGCCTGAAGCATTGCCTGGGTGTTCAGCTGGACTAAACACTAGAGTATTCTGGTCTCCTGCTGTCAGTGCTGAGAAACCAGCAGCTGGCTGTCCGTCTGCATTTGTTAATGGTATTATTATGTTACCAATTGTTCCTTCGACTGCCATGGCATAATTGTTCATTGCTCCGCCTGTTCCGTTAGAAATTCTGATTGATAGGTTAGCGTCTGAGTTTACCTTGTGTGTTACGACTGGAATTAAGGTGGAGAAGTTTCCGCAGCTGTTTGAAGTGGGTGTTCCAACCAAAATGTATAGGACTGCAATTATCACTATAATTACAACTAGTGCCCATCCGTAAGTCATCAGGTATTCCAATGCTGATTGTGCTTTGTTATTCATTTTTCAACCTCCATTAAATTATTTTTAAAAAGAATATCTTTTTCATATGATAAAGCACTATTCATATTTAAATGTTTTGCGGTTTAGGAAAGCAAAAGAAGAAAATTATAAGAAAAAAATTAATTAATTGCTTAATTTGAGTGATAACTTTATTAAATAAAATAACTTTATTAAATAAAGTAAGACAATTAATTACAGGCAAAGTGGTTTTTTTATGGTAGAGATTCCTAGAACACGTACTGGAGTTCCTGGATTGGATGAATTAATGGATGGAGGAATTCCAAGGGGAAATCTGGTTGTACTGGCAGGAGACCCTGGAAGTGGGAAAAGCTGTCTGTGTCTGTCTTATCTCTATCAAGGGGTAACAAAGTACGATGAACCAGGAATCTATATTTCCTTGGAGGAATCAGTTGATGAAATCGTTAGGGATGGAAAACAGTTTGGATGGGACTTCAAGAAATTAATGAAAGAAAAAAGGATATTGATTGAAACAGTAGAGCTTTATGACTTTGATAAATTAAAGAATTTAATTGAAGATTCAATTCAGGTAATTGAAGCAAAGAGACTGGTGATTGATCCCGGGGTTATATTCAGGTTGTACTTTGAAAGAGAGCTTGATGCAAGGAAAAGGATAATGAGTCTTGGAAAGATGCTTAAACTGATTGACTGCACAACGATAATTACAAATGAAATAAATCTTGATAAGACAAGGAGTCTGTTTGGTTTGGAGGAATATGTGGCAGATGGAGTGATTCTATTGTACCACACAAAGATAGAGAACAGGTTTGTGAGAAGCGTTGGAGTACTCAAGATGAGGGGAACAAAAATTTCAGAAAAACTGCATCCAATAGTTATTTCCTCCACGGGAGTGAAGATACTTGCAAAACAGGAATTATTTGAGGAATTCTGAATGAAGAATAAAAAGAAGAGAAAAGAAAGAGCAATAAAGAAAATGAAAAGAGTAAGCAAGAGAATCGTGGAAACAGACATAAAGAAGGAATTGATTCCCGAGAGCGAGATAAAGGAATTGCTTTCTCCAAGAAGAGCTATTGACTTAAAGATAATGCAGAGCCTGGAGGGATTGCCTAAAACACATTTTACTACCCTGTTATTGGTTGAACCGACTTCCTACAGCAAGATAAACATTGAATTAATCAGGATTTTCTGCAAGGAACACGTTCAAGGAATCTATGTTACACTAAATAGGTCGTTTCTCTTTCTGAATGAATTGTTTCAGTCAGAGGGAATCAATATCGACAACATGAAATTCATTGACGCAATCACAAAGGTTACTGGAAGGAAAGAAGTAAAGGCAGAGAACCTTGTGTACGTGGAATCCCCAAACAATTTAGTTGAATTGAGTGTTGAAATAGACGAGGCAATAAAATCAGTCAAGGAAAAACCTGCATTCCTTATATTTGATTCAATTTCCACTCTGCTTATCTATAATGAAATTGGGTCCTGCGAGAAATTCATTCACTTGGTGATAGGGAAACTGCAGGAATCAAAACTGAAGGGAATCTTTTTAATGGTTAAATCAGATGAAATGAAAGGCATAATAAATACCTTAAGCCAGTTCTGTGACAAGACAATAGAGATATCGTTTTAGAACAGGAAAGGCTTTGAGTCAAGTGAAAAATAGTCTGCTTCTTTTTTTACCTTGAAATGACAGTCCATTGAATGGATTATGTTTTCCATAACCCCTTTGTCATGGATTCCTTCTTTAATGGTGTAAATGATTGAATTGCCTCTTGCCTTTATCCTCCTGTTTTCATAGAAAAGAAAATGATAGAGTGCATTTGGGGGATTGAAGTGAATCAGGGTGGAGAGAGAATCAAAAATAAGGATTTTTCTTTCTTTTTTTGACTGGAGTGAATCAATCAGGGAAGAGAGTTGATGAAGAGAGTTAAGGGAAGAAATTAATTTTGGGGAGTTGGAAAGGTTTACTACAGTAGAGTAAAGGTCAACTAAATTCAATTTATCTGAATTGAATTTATTTAAATCCAGTCCGATTCCTTCTGCTTTTTTTCTTAATTCCTGAATGCTTGAATCAGTTGAGATGAATGCAACAGGGCAGTGGGAGAGAAATTCTTTCATTAAATTCAAGCAGAATTCATTGGATTCTTCAGGATGGGCGCTTAAAAGAATTGTTTTTGAGTTAAGGTTCATTGGATTCATTTTTTATTTCTCTCAAAAAATGGTTTAATTGAAATTGGTTGTTTTGCGATTGAGGAGGACTTTGATTCAATTGAATGCACTAAAAGAGTTGTTTCCTCCATTACCCGCTCTTTTTTCTTTCTTTCTTCAATTAAAGTACTCTTCTTGTTTAACAGTTCTTTTTCAAGTGAAGAGATTGCTTCCTCAAGAGACTTAATCTTGGAGGAAAGGGAAGAAGTTTTCAGTTCCTTTTCTGCTTCAAGGAATTCTTTTTCAATTGAATTAAACTCCCAGAAAACCTTGTCAAAGAAGTCAAGGGAAAGAAGCCTTTCAATTTCAGTCAATTTTTTTTCCTTTTCTTTTTCCTTTAAAGTAATGGAATTATCATTAATCAACTGCTTTAAGAATGAAAGAATTTTTTTAAGGCCAACTCCTTTTGGGTCGCGCTTCAATGCAAGAAAGGGATCCTTCAAATAAGAATTCAGCAGTATTTCTTCCTCCTTATCCAGAACGAATTGCCTTGATTCAACTAATTTCAGGAATCTCTTCAATGGCTTTTCTATAGGGGAAAAGGTCTGCATTAAATCTGTCTTTAAATCCTGCTTTTTCTGCGTCAATGCATTCTTTTCTTCAATTAATTTATTGTAGGAAGAAGCTTCGCTTGAATTCTTCAGTGAGGAGAGTTCCTTTTTCTTTTCCTCCATTTTTTCTTCAAGAGAAGAAATCTCTCCCTTCAAATAATTAATTGCATTTTTTACTGAATCGAGTTCACTGATTTTTGATTCAGTCTTTTTTATGCTGGATTTAACCTCTGGAAAAACAAAGAATGATTCATTTGATTCAAACAATTCCTTCAGGGAAGTGAAAGTGGAATTTAATTCCTTTACCTTTTCCCCTATTACCTTTACTGGCTCCTTTAAGATTATTCCAGTATACACAATGCTCTTCCCGAATGAATTGATTTCCTCTCCAATCAATTTACATGAATTAAATGAATACCCCTTTAATTCCTTGAAGTCAGTTGAAGAAGGAGGCGACAGTTTTTCTGCAAGGGAAAGCATGTGAGTGTATAAATTGTTCTTGCTGGTATTGACTATCTTCCTGAGTTTATAGTTACCTTCAGTTGTCTCAACACTTGTTTCCTTTAAATTCTTTAATTCAGCCTTTAATTCCTTTAACCCTCTCTTTACTTCACTCAGCTTGGAAAAGACATTCTTCTCTAGAGAAGCCGATTCAGAGGAAATCTTTTTCTCAATAAAAGGAATTACTTTACTGAACTCCAATTCAATTGGTTCGGGTTTCTTTGGTTCCTCTTTTTTTCCGAATAAACCCTTAAAGATATTAAAAGGAATAGCAATGCCTCCTGACAAAATACATTTTAGGGGGAAAGAAAATAAAAACCAATTGCGATTTCAAGGGAAATGCACTCTCTGAATAGTTTAATAACCCTTTTTTTGGAAAGAGTTTTTTATGAAAGAAAAAATGAGGGAAATAATTGAATGGATTAAGGGAAGGAATGAATTGACTGTTGTAGGGCATATTGATGCAGACGGATTGTGCGCTACAGCAGTAATGCTCAAGGCGCTGGAAAGAGAGGAAAAAAAAACTTCTTTCAAGAATTTAAGGCAGTTGTATCCAAAAGAAATAAAGGAATTAAGGGAAAAAAAGAAATTCTTTGTCTTTGTTGATTTTGGTTCAGGGCAAATGGATTTGCTTAAAAAGGAATTAAGGGAAGGAGAGTTTGCAGTAATCGACCACCATCAGCCGATTGAAGGAGAAGAATACTCGCTTCACTTGAATCCGTTCTTTTATGGAATGGACGGAGGAAGAGAGGTAAGCGGAGCGGGAATGAGTTATTTATTGGCGAGAGAAATGAATAAGGAAAACAGGGATTTATCGGTAATGGCAGTAGTAGGAGCAATAGGAGACATGCAGGAAGGAGTGGAAGGATTGAGTGGAATGAATAAGGAGATACTGGAGGAAGCAGTGAAAGAAGGCCTGGTGAAAAAGGAGAAAAGCCTAAAAATGTTTGGAAGAGTAAGCCGCCCGCTTGTACAGTTCCTGTTGTTTTCCACTAATCCTATTCTTCCGGAATTAACTGCAAACGAGGAAAACTGCATAAAGTTTTTGAAGGAGAATGGAATTGAGTTAAGGGAAGGAAAGAGTTGGAGGAGTTACGAGGATTTGGGTGAAGAGGAAAAAAAGAGGCTGGCCTCTGCTTTAATAATTCACTTGATTCAGAATGGATTCAGTGAAAGAAAGGCAAATGAATTGATTGGAGAGGTTTACACTTTAGTAAAGGAAGAATTAAAGAGTCCTTTAAGGGATGCCAAGGAATTTTCCACGCTCTTGAATGCCTGTGGAAGACACTCGATGGGTGAAATTGGAGTAAAGGTTTGTTTGGGTGATAGAGGGGAATACTATAGAAAGGCACTGAATTTGTTGCTGGAACACAGAAAACAATTAAGGGAGGGACTGGAATTAATTGAAAGGAATGGATTGGCGGAAGAGAGGGGATTTTATTACTTTGATGCAGGGAATGCCGTGAAAGAGGAATTAGTGGGAGTGATTGCTGGAATGCTTTACGGTTCAAGGATTGAATTAAGGGATAAGCCAATTATTGCTTTTGCAAGAGAGAGGGAAGGAAAAGGATTGAAGGTAAGCGGCAGAGCAACAAATGAACTTGCTGAAAAAGGAATTAATTTAGGAAAGATTTTGAGGGAAGTGTGTGGTGAATTAAGTGAGGAAAGTGTTGGCGGAGGCCACAAACAGGCAGCAGGAGCAAAAATAAAGGAAGAAGAAAAAAAGGAATTCCTAAGGTTATTGAATGAAAAAATAAGGGAATACAGAAAGGATTATTAAATAGAAGAACTAATTCTATTTAATTGAATTAATTTTTGGAAAAGGAGGGCATAAATTATGGAAAAAATGTCGCCGGAAAAAAAGAAATTATTTTTCTTTGGATTGTTTGGTTTAGTGGTTGGAATGGTGGCAGGATTTGGAGCAGCAATGATATTCTATCTGCCCAGATGTATTTGCTTCTAGAAGCCGGCTCTGACTGACTTGAATTTTTCCAGTGTCTTCCTGAATACTTTTTTTATTTCTTCAAGTGCTTCCGGGTTTTTGGCTTCAAACCTGAGCACTAAGGCAGGCTGGGTATTTGAGGCTCTCACTAAACCCCATCCATCTTTGAATAAGACTCTTGCTCCGTCAATGTCAATTACCTTGAATTTCTGCTTGAATTCCTTTACCAGTTCTTCTACTATCTTGAATTTCTCTTTGTCTCCACAGTAAACCCTTATTTCAGGAGAAGAATAATAGAGTGGAATGGTTGAAAGCATTTCAGAAAGCGGAAAAGATGAATGAGAGAGAATAGAGAGAAATCTGCATGCAGCATAGAATCCATCATCAAAACCATGCCAGTCATCAGCAAAATAAATGTGCCCAGACATTTCCCCCCCAACAAGAATTTTTTCTTTCCTCATTTTTTCCTTTATATTTGTGTGCCCTGTCTTATCCATTACAGGAATTCCCTTGTGGGACTTAATGTCATCAATCAATGCCTGAGAGCATTTAACATCAAAGAGGATTCTTGAATTAGGCTTTTTTTTAAGGAAGTCCCTTGCAAAGAATAAAAGGAGCTTGTCTGCCTCAATCCTTTCGCCTTTCTCTGAAACTACCCCCAGCCTATCACAGTCTCCATCAAAAGCTATCCCTAAATCAGCGTGTTCTGCCTTAACCCATGAAATCAGGTCAACGACATTTTCATCAACTGTTGGATCAGGAAGATGATTAGGGAAGGTTCCGTCCAATTCAGTGTAGAGTTCAACTACCTCACATCCCAATTTACGGAATGCCTTTGGAGCAATCAATCCAGCCAAACCATTCCCTGCATCCACTACAATCCTCAATTTTTTTGGGAGATCAAACTTCTTCACTAATTCCTTAAAGTAATCCTCTGTAATGTTTTTTTCCTCTGTTTTTCCCTCTCCCTTTGAAAAGGAATTGGCTTCAAGTATCTTTCTTATTTCCTGGATTTTTTCTCCGGCAATTGCTGCTCCTTTAGAGGCAGAAAGCTTTAATCCATTGTATTCGGAAGGATTATGTGAAGCAGTAAGCATTACTCCTCCAGAGGCATTCAGTTTTACTACTGCATAGTAATTTAATGGAGTGGGGGTTAAACCTAAATCAATTACATTTATTCCAGTGGAAGTAATTCCCTTGATTAATGCCTTGGAGAAGGATTCAGAAGAAGTCCTGTTGTCCCTTCCAATGATTAAAGTTTTTTTTCCGAAAGAGAGAAGTGATTTTTTCTGCTGGAAGAATGTTCCAATGGCTTTTCCGATTAATTCCATTGCCTCTTCATTCAAGTCAATGCCTACTTTTCCCCGTATATCATATTCCCGGAAGATTAATGGATTCACTTTCATAAAAAAACCTTAAAGTTATTAAGGAGAAAGTAATTAAAGAATTAATGCATATGAAGGAAGTCAATGAATTCAGGAAAGACTATCTGCTTAATGAATGGACAACTGTAGTGAGCAAAAGAGCAAAAAGGCCTTCAGACATAAAGAAGGCTTCAGACAAAAAAGTGAAGAGAAAAGGAGTTGATAAAAGCTGTCCTTTTTGTCCGGGAAATGAATTCATGACTCCGCCTGAATCTCATAGAATTGAAAGAAAAGGAAAATGGAGCATGAGGGTTGTTGGAAACAAGTACTCGGCATTAGGAATGGAAAAAAAATTCTTCAGCGAAAGGAAAGGAATTTATTGGAGGAAAGGAGCGCATGGAATTCACGAGGTAGTGATTGAAACCCCCTCCCACTCAAAGGATTTAGCTGATTTAAGTGAAAAAGAGATAAGTGAATTATTCAGAGTGTTCAAGGAAAGGACAAGGGAATTAATGAAGAAGAAGGACATTAAATATGTGTTTTGTTTCAAGAACCATGGAAGAGAGTGCGGAACCTCTCTAGAGCATTCACATTCACAGATAATTGGTTTTCCTTTTATTCCAGGAAGAATTGAAATGGAAATAAATGAAAGCAGGAAGTATTTCAGGAGAGAAAGAAAATGTATTTTCTGTGAAGTGGTAAAAAAAGAGGGAAAGAGCAGGAGAAAGGTGAGAGAGAATGAATCATTTATCGCAATAGCGCCATTTGCATCCAAATGGCCTTACGAGTACTGGGTACTGAGCAAGAAACACAAAAGCAGTCTGAGCGAAATGAGTGAAAAGGAATTAATTGATTTGGGGAAGATAATGAAGTATTTATTGAAGAAAATGAAATCAATTCTACATAATCCTGCTTATAATTTTGTACTGCATTGCTCAATGAAGGGAAATGCCTGCTATCACTTCCATATAGAGGTTTATCCTAACATAGACAAGAAATGGGGAGGAATAGAAAAAGGAACTGGAGTAATACTGAATGAAGCGCCTCCTGAAATGGCTGCAATGTATCTGGGAGAAAGAACTTGAGCAGAGCAAAATTAAGAAGGCGGATGCACACAATACCAAGGAGAAAACGCAACAGAATAAAAAGAGAAAAAGCATTGCGTGAAAATTTTGATGGATTTCATAAAATGATTCAAAAGGAGTTAGAGGTTAAATTTCAAAAACCAAATTTTTTGAGGTTAAGAAAAAACAGAAGTCATCCAGAACCTCTCTCGAAAGTAATGCCCTTGAGAGGAAAACTTGGGGCGCTAATTAAGACAAAGAAAATTTTACACGGGCTGGCTCATGAAGGGGTTAGAGCATTAAATAAAAAGATGAAAAGAAAAGAAATCAGCTTGGGAATTGAGGAAGGTTATGCAAGCAGTTTTGAACTTGAAGCAATACTTGGCCTTGAAACCACCCCTGAAACAAAAGATATGTTGTTGGAGAGATTCTTTATATCAAATGATTATAGAAATTTTTCTGTCGACCAATATGGCTTTATAGGGAACAGCATTGCAAAATACATCTATCGTGTTGCCGAAAGATCCCCGCAAAAAAGAGCAAAAATAAGAAAAGAATTAAGAGCAAAAATAAGAAAAGAATTAGTGACACTAGATTTTAAGGGCCCGTTAAATGCAATAAAGCATATAAAAGATAACTATGCCAATAAATAAGTAAAAAACAAAAAAGATGTGATGAAATGACTAAATACGATGTAATAACGATTGGTTCTGCTTCTGAGGATGTGTTTGTCAGGAGCAATGAATTTGAATTAATCCAGGCAACGGATTTAAAGGGAAGAGAGATCTGCATGCCTTTTGGGGAGAAGATCGATATTGATGAAATGGAGTTTGGTTTTGGGGGGGGAGCATTCAATACAGGCATTGGATTAAAGAAAATGGGTTTAAGGGTTGGAATAGCAATTAATTTAGGAAAGGATTTAACTGCTGAAAAAATAATAAAGAGAATGAAGGAGGAAGGAATCTCAACTGAATTAGTGATGTACTGCCCTAAAAAAAATTCAGGGTATTCAGTAATCATTAGGAGAAGCAAGGGAGACAGGACAATTCTCACATTCAGGGGAAGCAACAACTGTTTTGATGAAAAGAAGATTAAATGGAATGAGCTGGCGAAGGCGGAATGGATTTATGTTTCCTCCTTTGATTCAGGAAAGGATTTATTATTGAAGATAGGGGAATTGGCTGAAAGGAACGGAATAAGGATTGCATTCAATCCCGGAGCAATGCAGAGGCACAAGGGAATGAAGAATTTAAGTGGTTTTTTGAAAAAGGTTGAAGTACTCATAATGAATAAACTGGAGGCAACAGAGCTTACTGGGGAGGATTCACTTGAGAAAGCAATGAAGAAATTATACAGGAAAGGACCAGGAATTGTTGCTATTACGCAGGGAAAAAAAGAAATAGTGGTTTATGATGGAAAATACTTTTACGAAAAAATGCCTTTTGATACAGTAAAACTGGATTCAACCGGAGCAGGAGACGCGTTTTCTTCTGGTTTTCTGAGCGGGTTCATTAAGTACGGAGAAATTGAAAAAGCAATCGGGTACGGGGCAATTAATTCAGCAAACGTGATTCAATTCATCGGAACAACAAGAGGCTTATTGAGTGAGAAAAAAGCAGTGGAATTAATAAGGAAAAAAAAATGGAAGAAGCGGATTATTAGAAAGAGAAGGGCTTAAATAAATTTATAAGGAATGAATTGGGGTAAGTGGATTAATATGGAATGGCTTTTGAATGGGGTAAGAAAAGGGTGGAGTGCCTTAAAGATTTATTTCCTGCATTATGATTTAGAGAGCACTAGCAGAAGCGAGTGTGCTGGAGTGTTTTTAAGGGAAGTGAATCATCCAAGCAACTACTTTTTTTTGAATGGAAAGATTCCGATAAAGAGTTTGATTGAACTTTCAGCAGTAATGAATGAAATGGATAAAGGCTCTTTTGCCTTTCACATGGGAAAGGACAGGAATGACTTCAGTGAATGGGTTGGAGGAGTGATTGGTGACAGGACTCTGGCGGAAAAATTAAATCAATTAAAGACAAGGGAAGAAATGGCAAAGGCAGTTGAAGTAAGAGCGAATTATTTTAAGAGAAAAATGGAAGAAAAGCATTAGAAATGAATATAGATAAATTAAAGCTAAAAGAAAAGGAAACACTGATTCTTTTATTTAAAAAAGAGAGTACAATTGAAGAGATACTGGAAGAAGGGGAACTGAATTACAAGGAATTGATTGCAGTGATAAGAAAGCTTTTGAGGAATGGATTCATTGTAAAGGGGAAAGGATTTCCAACAAAATACAGAGTGAAGAAGAGAGAGAGAGAAAAAGTGATAAAGCTTGCAGAAAGGCTTGACTGGAGTGAACTGGAAAAAGAAGAATGCACCTGCGGATAATTCGTTTATTGTCGTTTTTTAAAGGGTCGTTTAACGAAACATTTATATTCTATTAAAGAGGAATAATTATTTCTCGTGATTTTTAATGCAGGGGAATACTTACAGTAAGACATTCAATGAAGTGGCTTTCCAGGGAGTTTTAAGTAGAAAGACAATTAACCCTGGTTTTTTGGAGAGAAGTTCTTCCCTCAATCAAATTACTTTCAGGACAATGGCAATCCAGGCAACCCCAATAAAGGAAATAATTGAAGAAGGAGAAGGGATAAAGACATTCCTGTTTAAAAGAAAACTGAAAGCAAAACCAGGACAGTTTTTAATGTTATGGCTGCCTGAGTTTGGAGAAAAGCCTTTCAGTATTTCTTTTCTCGAGAAAAAGTATTTTGGGACAACGATTGCAAAGAAAGGAGAATTTACTTCTGCACTGCATTCAATGCATGAAGGGGACCTGATTGGAGTGAGAGGGCCGTTTGGGAATGGGTTTTCCCTGAAAGGAAAAAATATTCTTTGTGTTGGAGGAGGAAGCGGAGTAGCTCCACTGCATTTTCTTGCTTCAGAGGCATTAAAGAAAAAAATGAGTGCAGAGTTTGTTATTGGGGCAAGGACTGAAAAGTATTTGATTTTTGCAGAAAAATTAAGAGAAAAAGGAATTCCTGTAAGGATTGCCACTGAAGATGGAAGCAATGGAGAGAGGGGAACGACTGTAGAATTACTTGAAAAAATGGATTTAAGTGAAGTGGATTGTGTTTATGCTTGCGGGAGAGAGGAAATGCTGAAAAAGGTTGCCGGCATTTGCTTGGAAAAGGGAGTGAAGGCCCAACTTAGTCTGGAGAACTATAAGAGGTGCGGTTTTGGTTTATGCAACCAGAACTGCTTAAAGCAATGGAATTTCAAGGCATGCAAGAACGGCCCAGTATTTAATTTAAAGGAATTAAGGAAAGTTAAAGGCTTTTTTTCTGAAAAGCAATAAAAAAAGAATTAACCTTTATTTTAATTAAAGCATTAATTAAGAGGGAAATGCATGAGTGAAGAAAAAAGCAGCGAACTGCATAAATTCTATGCAAAAAATTTGGAAGAAAGGCTTTCAATTCTAAAGGAGTTCAGTGGATTGAGTGAAGAGGAATTGAATGAATTAAGGAATTATGGAAGCCTTGACTTTGAAAAAGCAAATAGAATGATAGGGAATGTGATTGGAAGCATTCAGTTTCCTTTGGGGATTGCAACCAATTTCATGATAAACGGAAAGGATTACCTTATTCCAATGGCAATAGAAGAACCAAGTGTAATTGCTGCTGCCTCCAAAGCAGCAGGGATTGCAAGAAAGGCAGGAGGATTTAAGGCAGAATCCAAGGAATCAATAATGATTGGACAGATTCAATTAAAGGGAATAAAGGATTTCTCTAAGGCAAAGAAAGAGATATTGAAGAAGAAAAAAGAATTACTGGAGAAGGTTAATTCAATAGATAAAGTATTAATTGAGGCAGGAGGGGGGGCAAGGGAAATAGAGGTAAGGGAGATAGGAAAAGGGAAGAAGAAGTTTTTAGTAATTCATTTGCTTGTTGATGTAAGGGATGCAATGGGAGCCAACACCATTAATTCAATGTGCGAAAAGATTGCTCCGGAAATTGAAGAGATAAGCAATGGAAAGGCTGGATTAAGGATTCTGTCTAATCTGGCTGTGCACAGGACAGTGAAGGCAAGAGCTGTTTTCACTAAGAAGGCACTGGAAGAGAGCTTTAAAGGACAAGGAAAAGGAGGAGAGATAATTAAAGGAATAATTGATGCAGCTGAGTTTGCTGAAGCAGATGCATTCAGGGCATGCACCCACAACAAGGGAATAATGAATGGAGTGGATGCAGTTGCAGTTGCAACAGGAAATGATTTTAGGGCAATAGAAGCAGCAGTGCACGCATTCTCCTGCTGGAAGAATAAGGGGTATAAACCATTGAGTAAGTATTACAAGGATAAGAAGGAGGATTTGGTTGGAGAGATTGAATTGCCGCTGGCTTTAGGAATTGTGGGAGGAGCCACTAAAACCAATCCAGTTGCAGGAATTTCTCTGAAGATTTTGGGAGTGAAGAGTGCAAGGGAATTAGCTGAGGTAATTGCGTGTGTTGGCTTGGCGAATAACTTTGCTGCTCTCAGGGCATTGGCTACAGAAGGAATACAGAAAGGCCATATGAAACTGCATGCAAAAAATATTGCAATAATGGCTGGAGCAAATGGAAAAGAAGTGGAAAGAGTAGCAGAAAAAATGGTTAAAGAGAAAGATGTTTCAGTTGGAAAAGCAAAAGAAATAATGAATGAATCTGGGTAAAGGAAAAGGTTTTAATTAATTGCCGGAATCATTAATTCATAGAGGAGAAGAAAATGGAGCCAAAAACAATTGCAGTAATTGGTTTGTCGGTAATTGCAGTGTTGTTGCTTATAGGTTATTATTACTTTAAATTGACTTTATGGAGAAAAAAGAAATGACTGGAATAATTAGCTACGGGGCATATGTGCCGATATTGAGAATTACAATGGATGAGATTGCCCATACATGGAAGAAGGACGGAAAAAAGATTGCAAGCGGTTTAGGGTTAAAGGAAAAGGCTGTTGCTTCATTTGACGAGGATGCATGCACTATTTCAGTGGAAGCAGCAAGAAAAGCATTGGAATTGGCTGGAATTAATTCTCAGGACATTGGAGCAATTTATGTTGGAAGCGAAAGCCATCCATATGCAGTAAAGCCCACTGCATCCATTGTAGGGGATGCAATCAATGCTGGACCGCATTTAATGGCTGCAGATTTAGAGTTTGCATGCAAGGCAGGAACAGCAGGAATACAGATGTGCATTGGATTGGTTAAGAGTGGAATGATTGAGTATGGAATGAGTATTGGAGCAGATACAGCTCAAGGAAAGCCAAATGATGCACTGGAATTTACTGCTGCCTCTGGAGGAGCAGCAATAATGATTGGAGGAAAGAAGGAAGAAGTAATTGCAGAAGTAATTGACACCAGTAGTTTTACTACTGATACCCCTGATTTCTGGAGAAGACAGCACGCAGAATTCCCAAGACATGCAGGAAGATTTACTGGAAAACCGGCATACTTCAAACATACGATTGGAGCAGCAGAAGCAATAATGAAGAAACACAAGTTAACTGCAAAAGACTTTGATTATGCAGTGTTTCATCAGCCGAATGGAAAGTTTCCAGTGCAGGCAGGAAAAATTCTGGGATTTGAAGAAAAACAACTGGAACAGGGATTGATTACTCCTTTTATTGGAAATACTTACAGTGGAAGCAGCATGATTGGATTGTGCAGTGTACTGGACAAGGCAAAAGAAGGAGAAAAAATCTTAATGGTTAGTTATGGGAGCGGGGCGGGAAGCGATGCATTTATCTTTACTGTAACAAAGAATTTAGAGAAAAAAAGAGCAAAGGTTTCGGTAATGGAAATGATTAAGGAAAAAGAATACATTACCTATGCAGAATACGCAAAGCACAGGAAAAAACTGAAGAGTATGTGGTGAAAAGAAATGAGAGTAAAGGAATTATTAACGGAATTCAGGAAATCCAAAAAGGAAGGAGAAAGAACAAAATTCTGCCCAAAGTGCGGTTCAATTAATATGAGAAGTACAATGATTTTGATGAGTTCTTCCAATGAATGGAAATGCAATAAATGCGGATTCAAGGGAATTGCTTTTGAGGGAGATCCTGAATTCATTAAGAAATACAAAGAGAAATTAAAAGAGGGAAAGAAATGAGAAGCGTTAGTGTAATTGGTGTTGGAAACACTAAAATGGGAGAACAATGGGAAAAGAGTTTCAGGCAATTGATTGCTGAAGCAGGATTAAAGGCTTTAATGGATTCAGGAGTGGACGGAAAAGACATTCAGGCAATCTATGGAGGCACGATGGCTTCAGGAAGATTTATTGGGCAGGAGCATATCGGGGCATTGATTGCAGATCAGCTTGGAATGAATCCGGTTCCAGCCACCAGAGTGGAAGCAGCTTGTGCGTCAGGAGGAGTTGCATTAAGAACTGGGTATCTTGCTGTGGCTTCAGGGCAATATGATATAGTTGCAGTGGGAGGAGCAGAAAAAATGACAGAGGTTTCAGTGGAAGAAGCAGGATTTGCGCTGGGAGGGGCAGGAGACCAGGAAACAGAGTTATTTCATGGGGCGACATTTCCTGCATTGTATGCATTGCTTGCAAGATCACACATGAATGCATTCGGGACAACAGAGGAACAAATGGCAATGTGTTCAGTTTTAATGCATAAGAATGGAATGAATAATCCTAATGCCCAGTTTCACAAAGAGATTAGTGTTGAGGATGTAATGAATTCAGGCTATGTTGCTTCTCCATTAAAGTTACTGGATTGTTCCCCAATTACTGACGGAGCAGCAGCAATAATATTGTGTGAGACTTCAAAAGCAAAAAAAATATGCGAGAATCCAGTTGAGGTGATTGCTTCAACCCAGGCATCGGATTCATTGGCTTTAACTGGAAGAAAGAGTTTGACAGAATTAATGGCCACAAGGATTGCAGCAAAAGAAGCATTTGAAAAAACAGGGGTTAAGATAAAGGAAGTGGATGTAGTGGAAGTGCATGACTGCTTCAGCATTAATACAATTTTTTCAATTGAGGATTTGGGTTTCTTCAGGAAAGGAGATGGAGGAAAGGCAGTGGAACAAGGAAGAATTGAATTGAATGGAGAAGTTCCAGTCAATCCAGATGGAGGCTTAAAGATGGGGCATCCTGTCGGCGCGACAGGAGTAAAGCAGGCAATAGAAATAGTGGAACAATTAAGGGGAAAGGCAGGAAAGAGACAGGTAAAAGATGCAAGAATTGGATTAAGCCATAATGTTGGCGGAAGCGGGGCAACCTGCGTTGTTCATTTATTCAGGGGATTGGAGGGGAAGAAGTAATGCCTCACACGTCTCTTCCACTGAATTGGAGAAGGTATCCTGAAAGATATTTATTGAGGGGAAACTACTGCGAGAACTGCAAAACTGCTTTCTTCCCTGCAAGAGTCATCTGCCCCCACTGCAGAAGAAAAGGAAAACTTGTAGAGAAAGAAATGCCCAGAACAGGAAAGATTATTTCCTTTACAGAAGTATTTGTCGGCCCGAAAGGATTTGAGCATGAGACTCCTTACTTTATTGCATTAATTGAACTAGAGAATAAATCAATAATATTAAGCCAGGTAGTTGATTCAAAGAAAGAATCAATCAAGAAAGGGGCAAAGGTAAAGAAGGTATTCAGGGTAATAAATGACATGGATATGGAAGGCGCAATAGCTTACGGATTCAAGTTTAAAGTGATTGAATGAAAACATCCTCTTCTTGGTGGAGGCAAAGATACGGGGCAAAAAAAAAGCAAAAAGCGAGAGTTAAAAATAAACCAAGAACTGAAGGCGAAAAAAAGAAACTCTTAGGGCAGTTAAAAGAACTGAAAGTATTATGGAAAGAAAGGCAAGCAAGAAAAAAAGCCCAGCACGAATTTTTTCGGTCTAAGCTGAGGGGAGTTTTTTTAGAAATGCCTCCTGCCCAATTATTAAAGCATATTGAAACTTATTTTGGGGAATTACGGTCAATTAACGAAAGAATAAGGAAAACAAGCCCAAAAGAACTGTATAAGCTAGAAAAGTTGAATGACGGAAAAAAAGCAATTGAAGAAAGAATTGATGCTGCAATGAATGCATGGCAAAAAGACAAAGCAGGCATTATGATGATTCTAAAAATCGGAGTCAAGGAAAAAAAATCAATAATGGCTGAAGCAGGAAATAAAGCAACAGAAATCGGGAAGACCAAAAATACAAAAGAAAAAATAGGGCAGATTAGCCGGCTTATCAAGGAAATAAACAGGAACCGAAGAGAATCAGTTTCAATTATTGACAGCGACCCAGAAAAAGCGAGAAATAACCTTGTTGCTTACTTAACATACGAACACGCCCTCACGATATTGGAAAAAAACAAGCGATTAAAGGAAGTAATAAATTATTTAACAATCGCATACACTTAATTTACCAGAACGCAAAAAATGATTGGGGATAAAAGTGAGTTTGAGAAGAAGGGTTGAAAGGAAAAGGCTTCGTGCAGCAATAGCAGGAAAAATGGGAACTTATTCTAGGCAGGAGTTAGTTAAAGCAACTCACCCAGAAATTCAGAAAATGTTTCATCCATATTCCCATAAAGGTCCAAAAGAAGGATACCCTTTGTATCAAATCTGTCATGATGTTTCAAAACTGCCGAAAGAGACTGTTGCAAATTTTGTTAGTGTTCCTGAATTAATGCGTAAACTTAAACAAGACCAAGTAATAAGAGGGCTTTTAAAACGCAATCCAGAACTGGAGACTTCTTTTGAAAGAAGTGTTTGGCAGGCAATTAGTGAGAGAGGGGTGAAATCCTCAAAACTGTTTTGGCAGAGGGCCCCAAAAGAATATATTGATGCAATTGTCAAGGCGGCTGCCGGAAATCCGAATCCAATGAATGAAAGGATTGGAGAAGTTGCAAAAAAATTGTTTGGCGGGGGGATAGAACATCGAACAATACTTGATATTGGGACATTTGCAGGAGGAACAATAACTTCTGCTGTTGAAAAACTCTCTCTGCCACAAAGAAGACTGCTGACAATTGTGCTGGTTGACGTGAATAGCGGAGTAGTTAGAAGGCATGCAGTGCCTGCTCTTGTAAAGCTTGGCGTGCCGAAACAAAATATTAAAGTGCTTCCAACGAGCTTTTATAATGCAGCAGTTGCATTTAAAAAAATGCCAAAACCACTTCATGAAAAAGGGGAAAGAGCCCTTAAAAAGTTTTTTTCCCAGCTTACAGGAAAGGTTGATTTAATTACTGCCGGAGCCTCAACAATAAATTTTGCAAATGATTTATCACCACTGCTTAAGAGTGTCAGAATACTTTTAAAGCGTGGAGGCGTGTTTGCTGACTGGGAGTGGGGGAGTGCTGAAGCGCGTAAAAGGAAAGTGAATACAGAAGAACTGAAAAGAATTAAAATCTGGGAAATAAATCAAAAAGCAGTCACTGAATTTGACGCTTATGTTTCTTTCCTTGATTTCTGGCTTGGATTCTTCAATTATCCAGCAAACGTCAAAAAAAAATTATTTGAAGATATTGAACACTCAAGGGAATTTGATTTCATGGGATGGTGCGAAAGAAACGTTAAATGGATGGAACAAGAAAGAATTAATGCAGGAAAACCTATTCTGGCTGATCCTGCGGGGTTCAGGAACAGGGCTTACAGGACAGGAGATGCAATGCTTAAGGCAGCAAGAATTCACGGATTTGATGTACAAAAACCAAGTTATCCTCTTGCCAATCCAGGAAAAAAAGACACTGGAAATGTGAACTGGTTGGTTGTTGCAAGAAAACCGTGAGGGGAAATCATATGGCGCAAGGAAAGGGTTTTGGGAAGACGATTTTGTTTGGAGAGCATTTTGTGGTTTATGGTTTGCCGGCGATTGCTGCTGCATTGAGTAATTATACTGTTGCAGAGGTTGAAGAGGGAAAGGAAGGATTGGAGATAATTGATGAAAGACCTGCAACAGAGGGATACAAGAAAACAAAGAAAGGGGAGAGAAACAGGGCATTAGAGTTAATGCTGAAATACTTAAAGATTGATTTGAAGGAGACTCCTTTAAAGATAAGGCTTTCTGGAAATCTTTTCTGTGCTTCAGGGATTGGGGCAAGTGCTGCAATGGCTACAGGCATTGCAAGAGCATTAAATGAATACTTTGAATTTGGATTGAGTGAAGAGCAAATAAATGATGTTTCTTTTGAAGGAGAAAAGGGTTCTGCTGGAACTCCAAGCGGGATAGATAATACGTGCGCGACTTTTGGGGGATTGCTGGTTTTTGAAAAGAATATGATAGGAGGGAAAAACAAGATTGAGAGACTGAGAGTAGAGAAGCCAGTGGAAATCGTTCTGGCTAATTCCGGTATAACACAGGAAACAAAAGTAGTGGTTGGGGATGTAAGGGCGTTAAAGGAAGAAATGCCGGAAGAATTTGAGGAAATATTTAAGGAATACAGAAGGGTTTTTGATGAAGCGCTAAATGCATTAAAGGAAAATGATTGGAGGAAGTTAGGAGAACTAATGAATAAAAACCAGGAATTACTGCAGAAAATAACTGTTTCATGCAGGGAATTGGATGAAATGCAGAAGACTGCATTAGAGGCAGGAGCATTTGGAGCAAAACTGACTGGAACAGGAAGAGGAGGATTATTGATTGCTTTAACTCCTGGAAGAGAATTGCAGGAGAAGGTAGCGAAAGCGCTGGAAGGAAAAGGATTTTCCTGCCAGAAAACAGAGATAGGTGTGTGAATGAAAAAAATAATTGTCGCAATCTGCGGGGCGTCAGGAGTGGGATACGGAATAGAATTACTTAAGGCATTGAAGGAAGTAAAGATAGAAACGCATTTGATTCTATCTGAATGGAGCGAGAAATTAATTCAAGAAGAAACTGATTACAGCATAAAAGAAGTGAAAGCTCTTGCTGATAGGGTTTATGGTTATAATGAAATGAATGCTGCAATAAGCAGTTCGAGTTATCTGGTTGAAGGAATGATTGTTTGTCCTGCAACAGTGAAAACAGTCTCAGAGATAGCTCATGCTGACTCCAGTAATTTAATAAGCAGGGCAGCAGACAACATGCTTAAAACAAAGAAACCATTAATTATTTGCATCAGGGAAACTCCTTTAAGTCCTCCCTGCCTGAAAAACCTTTTTGAGTTAAGCTCTTATGGAGCAATAGTATTTCCATTAAGCCCTGGGTTCTACCACAAGCCAAAAAGCATAAAGGATTTAATGGATTTTGCAACAGGAAAGATAATGGATTTAATGGGAATTGAGAATAAGAAGTTTAAAAGGTGGAGTTGATGGGTTTAAGGGAATATATTGAAGCTCTGGAAAAAAAAGACGGATTGGTGAAGTTATCAAAGCCTGTTTCAAAGAAATTAGAGGCAGCAGCAATACTGAATGAACTGAATGAAAAACCAGTTTTATTTGAAAAAATCAAGGAAAGCAAATTCAGGGTTGTAGGGAATCTGTTTGGGACAAAGGATGCAATTGCTGATTATTTTGGAATAAAGCCAAATGAACTGATTCCAAAGATGGTTAATGCAATTGAGAATCCATCCAAACCAGAAATTATTAAGAAAGCTGCGTGCCAGGAAGAAGAAATGGAAGTGGATTTGGATAAAGTTCCGATACTATTTCACTGCTCAAAGGATGGGGGAAACTATATAAGCAGCGGAGTATTGATTACAAAAGATAAAGAGGGAGTGCAGAATGTTGATTTCCATAGATGCATGCAGATAGGAAAAAACAAGTTCAGTGTAAGGATTGTAAGGAAAAGGCATTTTGATCAATTACTGAATAAACAAAAAGAGCTTCCAGTTGCAGTGTGTGTTGGAAACACTCCAAATGTATTGCTTGCTGCTGCAACAAGTGTTGAATTCGGGAGAAATGAATTAGAAATAGCCAATACACTGGAAGCATTGAAAGTGGTTAAGGCAAAGACATTTGATGGAATGATTCCAGCAGAAAGTGAATTTGTTCTGGAGGGAGTGGTGAGACTTGAAGAAAAGGCAAATGAAGGGCCATTTGTGGATTTAACTGAAACCTATGATATTGTAAGGCAGGAACCGGTATTTGAAGTAAAAAAAATAACCCACAGAAAGAATGCATTATGGCAGGCACTGCTTCCGGGAAAACTGGAACACAAGATATTGATGGGAATGCCAAGAGAACCCACAATTTTTAAGGAAGTGAATGATGCAGGAGTAAAGTGTCTGGATGTAAATGTAAATCCAGGAGGTTGCAGCTGGCTGCATGCAATAGTAAAGATAGATAAAATACAGGAAGACGATGGAAAAAGGACTATAGAGGCCGCATTTAAAGGGCATAAAAGCTGCAAGCACGTGTTTGTAGTGGATAAGGATATTGATATTTATGATTCACTGGAAGTGGAATGGGCAATGGCAACAAGATTCCAGGCAGAAGTGGATTTCATAATGAAGGACAATGAAAAAGGAAGCAGCCTTGATCCAAGCGCTGACCCGGAGACACATTTCACTACTAAATGCGGTTTTGATTTAACCAAGCCATTAGTAGTAAAAGGAAAGAACTTTGAGAAGGCTGAATTCCCAAAAGTTAATTTAAAGAAGTTTTTGGAGTGAGAAAAGTGGAGTTAACAAAAGAAGAAAAGGAAATGCTTGAAGGAAAGAAAGGGAATGCAGTAAAGAAGAGCATGGAGATACTGGTTGCATTGGGAGAGATTTTTGGGGCAGAAAAATTGATTGATGTAAAGAGCGTGCAGATTGCGGGAGTGAGTTATGATAATTTAGGGGATGCAGGATTGGAATTTCTGGAAGAAATGGCAAAGGATGGAAAGGTAAAGGTATTTACTACATTGAATCCAGCAGGAATGGATTTAGAGAACTGGAAGGAATTAGGGATAAGCGAAGAATTTGCAGTAAAACAGAAGATGGTTATTGATGCATTTGCAAAGATGGGAGTCCTTACAACCTGTACGTGTACTCCTTATTTTGTTGGAAACAAGCCTTCTCTTGGAGAGCATATTGCCTGGAGTGAAAGTTCTGCTGTGGCGTTTGCAAACTCTGTGTTGGGGGCAAGGACTAACAGGGAAGGTGGTCCTTCAGCACTGGCTGCTGCATTAACTGGAAAGACTCCTGAATATGGATATCATTTGGATGAAAAAAGAAAGCCAGTAGTTACAGTGGAAGTGAAAACTGAATTAAGGAATGTAGTTGATTTTGGGGCATTGGGTTTTGTTATTGGAAAAAGGATTGGAAACAAGGTTTCCTTCATTAAGGGAATTCCTAAAGCAAGTATTGAAGAATTAAAGAGTTTTGGCGCGAGTATTGCAACCTATGGCGGAACCGCACTCTATCATATGGAGGGAATTACCCCGGAAAAAGCAGAAGAGGCAGAGGAAAGGATTGAGGTAAATGCAGAAGACATTGAGGATGCAAAAAAGGAATTGAGTGATGGCAGTGAAGTGGATTTTGTTGCAATCGGCTGCCCTCACTGCAGTATTAAGGAAATAGAGAGATTGGCGGAACTGCTTAAAGGAAAGAAAGTGAAAAAGGAAACATGGATTGCGGTTGCAAGGCCAGTAAAAGAAGAGGCAGAAAAGAAAGGATGGGTTAAGGTGATTGAGGAATCAGGAGCAAAGTTTGCTGCAGATACTTGTTTTGTGGTTGCACCAATAAAAGGAAGATTTAAGTGCATGGCAACTGATTCAGCAAAAGGAGTGTTTTATGCAAGGGGAAAAAACAAGTTCAAGACAGTTATTGCCCCAGTAGAAAAATTAATTGAAATTGCAACGAGTTGATTTAATGGAATTGAAGGGAAGAAAGATTTTTGGAGGAAGAGGGGAAGGAAAGGCAATTGTTTCAAGTGAAGGGATTTCTTTTTATGGGGGAGTAGATCCTGACACTGGGATAGTTGCTGAGGCAGGGCATCCATTGGAAGGAAAGAGTATTGCTGGAAAGATACTGGTTTTTCCCCAGGGGAAGGGTTCAACTGTAGGGAGTTATACTATGTACAGACTGAAAAAAAATGGAAAGGCTCCAATAGCAATAATCAATAAGGAATGTGACACAATAGTTGCAGTAGGAGCAATAATTTCTGGGATTCCCTGTGTGGATAAGATTGATATTGAGAAAATAAGGGACGGAGTAAAGGTAAAGGTTGATGCTGATAAGGCAGTTATTGAAGTGAGTGAATGAATCTAATTATTCTTAAAATTGGTGGCGCTGTTTGTACTTTCAAGGAAGTAAATGAATTAAAGGCAAGGGAAGAAAGCATTAGAAGGATTGCAGGAGAAATAAAAGAAGCAATTGGCAAGAAAAAGTTTGGGCTTATTCTAGTGCATGGGGCGGGAGCATTTGGGCATAAGCTTGTATCTGATTATAGAATAAATAATGGATTGAAGAGTGAAATGGATTTTGAAGGATACAGGAAGACACAGGAATCAGTAAAGGGATTGGATGATATTGTTGTTGGAATTCTAAAAGAAGGCGGATTGAGAGTGGAACAGGTTATCCCTCATGAAGTGATTGTGCAGGAAAATAAGAGGATAATTGAATTTGATTTAAGTGGGGTTGAAAGAATTTTAAAGGAAAAAGGAATTCCGGTAATGTATGGAGACATGGTAAAAGATAAGGCATTGAAGGGAAGTGTGGTTAGCGGGGACAAGATTATTGCTTTTCTTTCGAAAGAATTAAAGCCGGAAAGGATTTTGCTTGGAACAGATGTGGATGGAATTTATTCAGCTGATCCAAAGAAAAATCCAAAAGCAGAAATAATTAAAGAAATAAATGAAGATAATTACCCTGAAGTAATAAAAAAAGTAGAGGGTTCTATGGGGATAGATGTAACAAGGGGGATGAAGGGGAAATTAGAAGAAATAAGGGAGAATTGTGAGGGAGTGGAAATAATAGTATTTAATGCATTAAAGGAAGGGAATCTGTATAAATTACTTTCAGGCGAAAAAGGTATTGGAACAAGGATCTTTTTTGGGTGAGAATAAATGGGCTTGACTGAAGAAAGGAAAAACGAACATATTGAGATCAGCTTGAAGGAGAACGTGCAGTTCAAGGAAAAGACTAATGGGTTTGAGGACGTGGAGCTCTGCTATGAAACACTTCCGGAGATAAACAAGAAAGAAATTGAATTGGAAAAGAGGTTTTTAGGGAAGAAATTTAATGCTCCGGTAATGGTTACAGCAATAACCGGAGGAACAAAAAAAGCAAGGGAGATAAATAAGGATATTGCCCTTGCATGCGAGAAAACAGGGATAGGAATGGGTTTGGGAAGTATGAGGGCAATGATTGAGAAAAAAGAATTAAGTGAAACCTATTTTGTGAGGGATGTTGCTCCAGAGATATTTCTTGCAGGGAATATCGGGGTAATGCAGCTGAATGAATTCAGTGTAAAGGAAATAGAGAATGCATTGAAGGAAGTAAAGGCAGATGCAATTGCGGTTCATGTGAATGCAGCACAGGAGGCATTTCAGGAAGAAGGGGATACTAATTTTAGAGGGGCATTAGAAGCAATAAATAAATTTGCAGGAGAAAGTAATTACCCGGTGATAGTAAAAGAAGTTGGCCACGGAATAAATGCTAAAACTGCAAGAGAATTAGAGAAAACAAAAGTGAAAGCAATTGATGTGGAAGGAAGTGGTGGAACAAGCTGGATTGGAATTGATTCCCTTAGAGGGAATAAAGAAATAGGGGAAACCTACTGGGATTTTGGGATTCCGACTGCTGCTTCATTGATTGAAGTGAGGAAGAATTTCAAGAGAGAAGTAATTGCTTCTGGGGGCATAAGGAATGGAATGGAGATAGTGAAGGCACTGGTTATGGGGGCAGAGTTAGGGGGGATTGCTTTGCCTGTATTAGAGGCACAGGAGAAAGGCGGGACAGAGGGAGTAGAGAATTACTTGAACAGAATAATTGAAGAAATAAGGACAGGAATGTTTTTGGTTGGAGCAAAAAATTTAAAGGAATTAAAAGGAAAGAAATATATTGTAAAAGGAAATTTAAGGAATTGGGTGGAAAATAAAGGATGAATTATACATAACTATATAATTTTGTTTTACATAAAGTCCTTCGTTTTTTTGTATTCAATTCCTGCTCTTTCGCAGAAGGCAATCATTTTTTGTCTTTGTTCACTGGTTAAGCCTTTCCAGTCCAAGAGCATGAAATCAACTTTTTCCACTGTTTTTTCAGTCATTTGATTGAAGGAGTCTTTTGTCAGGGAATCAACTGCATACTTTGAGACAATGTGTGAGAGAGCAATATCTGTTTTTAACTGTATTTTGGTAAATTCTGGGCAATAATGTGTTCCTCCTGCTCCAATTGCTGTTTTGTATTCTTTTGCGTTTAATCTTGTTGCTTTCATTATTGCGTAAGCAAGGACTCTTGCTGCCTCTTTTTCAGTCCACTGTTTTTCAGAGCTTCCGATTTCAATGAATACAGTTGGTTTTTCCAAAAAAGGGCCGTGGTGAGAAACCTCCAGTACAACATCCCAAGGCAGTCTTGAATTTTCTGCTTCATTGAAGAGGGCGAGGAATAATAGTTTGTTGAATACTGCTGAAGTTGGAATTAGTGTGTCATCTTTCCCCCCTAGCTCGGCTTTGCCAAAGTTTCCTATTGGATGGACTGTAAAGCAGGGTTTTCCGCTATTCGATTTGTGCTTTGAAGCAAAAATAAATAAAGGAGAAGACAATTCATTCAGGTAATCCGCATGAACCTGTATTTCTTCAATAAAAACTAAATCAATTTTTCCATTGGAGTAGATTGGAAGAGAATGGAATTGCCTTTCGGTTTCCCCAAAATCAAAGTCATGAATAAGGAAGTCAGATACATTCATTCCTGCAGTGTCTTTCCTGGAAACAATAATAGAGGGATTTGACTGCATAAAATAGGAATTAGGGCGGTTTACTTTTTATAACCTAACGAAATCTGGTGAAATACTTCCTCTAAATTGGAGAGAGTAGTGGAAAGGTTTTTTGTGATGTAGTGGTTGAAGGAGGCTTTTAAATCATCTCTTTCAGCGAATGGAGCGGGATTGAAGGAATAATGATTCTTTTTTCTCTGGAGTAAATCCAGTTCCTTCATTCTGTTTAAATGATAGCGTAAGAGTTTTTCTGAAATGTCTTTCTTGTACTTTGATTTAATGTGTTTCTGGAGGTCCAAAGTAGTGGGGGCAATCTTTTTTGAGAGGGTTAAATAGAATAAGGAATCCAGTACTTCCAATAAGGTTGTGCGGCTTTCGTTTTCTGAGACCAATCCAAAGGAAAGGGCAAACCATCTCAGGAGAGATCGTTTAGTCAGCTTGATGTTTGGAGGCAGGTCCATTTCCCTGATGATAAACGTCTTTCTCACGAGTTCTGCTTCGGGGAGTTCTTTTTTCATTCAAAAACCTTTGGAAAAAGATTTTTTCCTTTTCTAAAAGATAATTCTCTTAAGTTTTATTTATTGTTTTCGGTTTTGAGTAAAAAAGATTTAAAAACTGAAGCAGAGGGAAGTTATTTTATGATCAGCATTAATTCTTACTTTAGTCCTTTTAGGCTTGAGCCAAGAGATAGAAAACCAGTTGAATTGGCAGTGGAATTAGTGAATAGGTATGGGAAAGAAAAGAATTTGAATGTGGAAGTTTCACTTTCAAGAGGGCTTTCATTTGATTTGGGTGGATTCAAGGGAATAGAAAAAATGAGGATAGACGGAATGAAGCCAATGGAATCAAAGAAGATTTACTTCAGTATCTATGCAAAGCCATTCATTGAATCAGGAGAACACCCGATACAAATAAAGGTAAAGGAGCAAATGGAGGGTTATGCAGACCCGAGATATATTGCAAAGGAATTCACTAAGAATATGGAGTTAAAGGTAAAGTAATAGAAATAGTTTTATTCTTCTGTCTCAGCGTTTTCTTTTTCCAGTTCCTGCTGTAATTCTTCCTTGTCTTTCTTGCTTATGCCTAGTTTGGCGAGTATTTGTTCGTGGTCTTTTGGAGTGAGTTTATTGTACCATCCCTTCCAGTCCTTGTCTTCTGGTTTAGAGCCCGACTTTCCTTCCAGTGGTTTTTTGGGTTTTCTTTTAGGCATTTTGCATCCAGAAGAATTATTTTTAAATTAAATTTATAAAGCTTTCCTAGAAGTAAGAGAAAAACAGCGGTATTTAAAAGAAGTTTAACACACTATTATATTAGCTGCTTTTTGTTAGAGAAGCTTTTTTTTAGGGGCTATGAAAAGGAGTGAGTTTTTGATGAACGTATTAAATTCTGCGGAAGAAAAGTTAAGGTTGAAGTTGTTACAGGAAGAATTCACTATGAGGAAAGGACAGCCCACTGCATGGACTAAAACAAAGTATAGGCCATACGCTAATTTTAACACTAAAAAGAAAAAGAAAGCTACTTAATACCAAAGGACAAATTTTGTTTCTATATTTTTGCCCTTTGATAGCTATCAAAAGACGCCATATAATTATGAACCTTTTTTAATGTCTTTTGATATAAAATAAAAGAATTTAAATTAAAAAGCACTAATTTATAGTATATAGTGATATAAGTAGTAAGAGTAGAGGCAAATGGATTTAAAGAAGTTAATGGAAGGAAACCAGAACCTGGTTTTATTGATTCCAAATAAACACTATCCGGATGCATTAGTGGAAATAGCGAGAGACCTGGCTGAAAGAAATGAGAGCATCTGCTATGTTAGCATAAACAAGCCAAGCGAATCAATAAAGAAGGCCTTTGTAAAAGAAGGGATAGATGAAAGTAAGTTTTACTTTATTGACTGCATTAGCAGGACTATTACCCACAAAGAAGAAGAATTAGAGGAAAAATCAAAAGAAAGAACTATTTTCATTGACGGCCCCCATTCTCTCACTCAATTGAGTCTAGAGCTATTCAATATTATTGAAAGAGAAAAAATCGAGGGCATTTTGTTTGACTGTATTTCAACGCTGTTGATTTATAATGAAGAAAAAGACGTAATGCGATTCGTCCACCACATGATGAGCAAGATAAAAAAGACCAACACAAAAGTAATCTATCCCTATCTAAAAGAAGACACTGATTCAAAGATAGTGAAAGAAATGGGTTTATTTGCAGACAAAATAGTTGAAATGGGAGAAAAAGAAATAAAAGAAAAAGCATCCAAGAAAGAACCAATAAAAGAAGAGAAAATAAAAAAACAGCGCTTAGATTCCTTCGAGGAAATTATAATAAAGTGAGAGAATGGAAGAACTAACTTTAACTTTTATTGTGGTAAGACTTTTTGCAATTTTGGTGATTGCCCTAATCTTTTTCGTGCTTTCCCAAATATACAAAAGTTGGCCAGAAAAAGTGACAAACAAAAAAGCAAAAATTGCCGGGTGGTTTGTAATAGCCGTCTCAATGATTGTTGGTCTGTTTTTATTAATAATGGTTTTTTATTCATTTTTTGTTAACCAAGAATTTCTTTTTACTGGAATCATACTTTTAATAGTGGCTCTTTTCTGGTTGGGTTTAGCAGTATTCTTCATACTTTATTTGACTGGAAAGATAACCCCAAAAAAAATAAGTGTGAAATAAATGACTCAAGAATTAATTGGAATTGGAATAATGCTCATTGTGATTGGGATGATACTGGTTTTTGTTGGAAGCATTACAGGAATCGGAAAAGGAGAGGGAAAAAGCAAGATAGAAGGAGCAGGAGTAGTAATGATTGAATGATTGGGCCAATTCCAGTGATTGGATTTGCTTCAAGCAAGACAATGCAGTATTTATTGATTGGAATAATTGTGATTGGAATTATTTTGTGGCTGGTTTTTAATTTTTTAATGAAGAAATAATTGGATAAAAAAAACACTTGGTTATGTATCAACTTTATACATAACTATGTTCTCTGTTTTGCTGATTTTGCACTTGTATTCTGTCCTCTCGAGGCTTCCCCTGGCAAAAAAAAGTAAGATAACCTTTAGGGAGCGTGCCTTAAATTAACTGCTTTTCCCACAAATATTGAATTTTGGCGTGTGGGGCCAGAATAAAGCGAGTCTGGGGGGTTTGGTACAGCTGGAAAAGGAAAAAAGCCCTATTAATTGTTGCTCTATTTTTGAGGGAAATTTTTGAGTATTTTTAGAGTATTCTTTAGGGAAAATTTCATTAAAAATCCTTTTCAAAAAACTTTTTCCTGCACGCGAGAAAAATTTTAAGCCACTTCACGAATTTTTTTGAAGCCACTTCCAGAGAATTTTGATTGTGGAAAAGGGCTGTAATATTTGTATACATAACCGAGAAATTCTGGGCCACTTCCAAAATGCGCTCCGTTCCTACTGCTTTGCCCCCCTTACTTCCACTAATGCACCATTTTCCCCACTTTTCTGAAAAATTGTGAGGGAATTTCGACGTATAATGTAGAATATACAGCTTCCTGAGAGTTTAAATGGTCGCCTCTGCCTCGCATAAATGCCTTAGAATTAGCCAAATGATGGCAAATATTGGGGTAAATCGGCTAAATTGTACTAAACCTTGCATGTTTGCACAAATAAAGCAGCTAACTAAAGAAGAATTTTACCTCTCCCTTTTTGGACCCGCGGGCTCTTGGGTTATGTATAAGTATTTGTTCTTTTTTCTTCATTCTGGCCACAACATACTCTGGTTTTTCTTCAATTAATTTTACTAATTCTTCAAAGCTTCTGTTTCCTTTATTCTTTCTGGGGTTCATTTTCTCCTTTATTTTTAGTATTTTTATGAGCCCGTCTTTTGTCAAGTGCTCGTTTTGCTCCATCAAATCAAGGCACTCACTCCACTTAGCAAAGTCCTCGCCTTTCCTTGTATAGAAGCGTCTATGTTTAAAGAAATCTCTCGCTTTTAAGCAATCTTTAAATGTTTGAACATAGTATTGGCTATGGTCTTGGTGATCCGGCACTTTTTTTGACCTTTTAGCAGTATAAACCTCGCCCACCCCCAACTTCTTTCTAATTGCATAGAGAATGTAATTGTCTTTTTCCACGACTGCAACTCTAAAAGAAGGTTTGACTAAAATTCCAAGAGATGCCTTCACTACTCTGTTATTCTTTCTCTCAGTCTTTCTAGGCCTATAATCAATTGGCCTCTGAATAGCAACACTAAAACAGCCTTCTCCTTCAACAAAACCCATTATTCTTTCATCAGAAATCATTTCTAATCGTCTCCCGGAGAGTTGGAAAAGAAGGCAATAAAATTAGCTTTAAGCTCTTCTTAAACAGTTTCTAGAGAGTTCGTTGCCGGTGAATGAACTTATAGAGTTTACTGAAACAATGGAGCAGTGCCCCCGCTTTTTTCCCACAAGGCCCTAAAACAGATTTATGTTATGTAGCAGTTACCTAATTTTTTCCCAAAAGAAAGAAAAGGGCAAGGACGCGGGGGAATTGGGGGAAAAGAAGGATTCCTGTAAACGGGTAAAAAATTAAAATCTTAGCTTTTTTTTATTCTTTTTACTTTTGGTTTTTTTCTTTTTTCTAACCTATCAAATAAATAAGAAATAATGCTTAAAATATCCAGACAATTCCTATCGGAAAAATATTTTATTCTTGCCGCCATAGTTAAACTCGTGTGCCCAAGCGCAGGGTTTCTGAAACCAGTCATCACCCCCATTGATAAAAATTCATGCCCCTCATCTTGAATAGTGTGAGCAGGAACCTGTTTGCTATTGTTGCCCCGCACTGGCTTTTAATGTCATCCCCCATTAAAACCAATCCTTTTCCTTCAAATCTCTTCCTTATTTCTTCATCCTTTGCAATAGGTGTGGGCATGCAGTTAATGAAACTGCAGTTTGCTTTCAGTGCAGCTTCAGCGTAAGCATAAGTGGCTTTATCGCTTCCGGTGGGCAAATAATTCACTACAATCTCTGCCTTTGAATCCTTTAGGATTTTAGCAATGTCTACTGCCGGGGATTTGCTTTCGTGAATAAAGTAT
>JBDRIL010000061.1:0-41302 GCA_043815885.1 archaeon
CTCCCGCTATCCCGCTTCACTTTTCAAGATTTTATCCCCTAAATAAACTGGATTACCTTCCCCCAACTCCAACAGAAAAACTATTCAAGGCAAAGGAAACAGCTGAAGAAACAGGAATGAAGTATGTCTATATTGGAAATATTGGTGAAGGAGAAGACACTCATTGCCCTGAATGCAGGAATATTTTAGTCAAAAGAATTGCTTATTCTACAGATTTAGTCGGAGTAAAAGACAAAAAATGCAGTAAGTGCGGGCAAAAAACAGAATTGATTCTATAATTCCACTACATTATCCCCAAAAATCTCAGTACCAGCATTACCCCTATTCCCGCTAAACCAAATATTGCTGTAACCAATAAGGTTGGAAGCAGAGGCAGAGAGATATGGAATACAAAGTGAATTATCCCCCATACAATCAGTCCTACTACTGAATTAATTATTATTTTTTTCAGGAAAAAAATGATTGCAATTGTTGCAACAATCAATACAATTCCAATCAATAAAAGCAATGGATTTCCCACTAAAGTTGAAGCAGCCCCCACAGCCACGTCCTTTGCAGTATTTGCTCCAAGAGACTCAAAACCAGCCAAAATCATTCTCTCAACCAATAAATCCCTTTCTGAATGTCCTTTTATTTTTATTCTTTTTTTTTTGCTTCCAGCAAAAGCTTTACTATTTAAATCCTTTTGTATTCACAAGAAGTTATAATGATTAAGTATACTGACACACAGAAAAGGATTGCGGTATTGCTCTTGCATGAATCAAAAACCATTGATGAATTACACAATCAACTCAATATTCCTTACGATGAATTAATGCGGGAACTAAAACCAATGCTGAAACTGGACCTGATTTACAGGGAACAGGGGTTTCCACCAAAATATAAACTGAAGAGAGAGATAAGCGATACAGTAAAGAGGCGAAAGAAAATGGCGGAAGAAGACAAAAACAAGATTAGATTGAATGCAATAATTGAAGTGCAGGCAATAGAAGAAAATTTACTGAAAAAACAATTGAAGGAAATAAGAGAAGCGCTGGAAAAGGAAGAATTCTTCCAGGTCTATGATGTAATGGAAGCAGAAATAGCAGAGCAGGATGAACATTATTCCTCCTACCTGGAAGTAAGTCTTTCAGCAAAAAACCTTATGGCTCTAATGAGACTGATGTTTCTTTACGGCCCAACCAGCGTAGAAGTACTGAAACCAGAAAAATTTGAAGTAGAGATGGGAGAATTACAGGAAGCATTAATGGCAATGGCAGACGTGGTTCATTCCTACACAGAATACATTGCAAAAAAATTAAGCAGAGAAGAGCTGGAAAACTTCAATAAACAGCTTTTTGGCTGAATAAAGGCAAAAAAAAAGGGTTCCGGCAATTGTCTTAATTTCCTTCAACAATAAGCCAAAATTTTCCCTTATTGCAGCCTTTATGCCTATAAGTTAGCAATTCAAAAGCGATACTTATATAAATAAAACATTATAATCAATATTAGAGCCTTTTGGGGTGAGATATATCCAAGGGGTTCTATTTTTCGTGTAAATTTTTGAGAGGTGAAAAAAAACATGAGAAATTTTAACATAAAGAAACTAGCTGCAGTAGCTGCAGGAGCAGTTCTTGTAGGAACTGCACTAGCACCAATAGTAGCAGCAGACATGCCAACCAAAAGTGACTTGGTTGCAAGCGACGGTTCAATGAACGTAGACATAGTAGTAGGTTCTAAGGCAAAGGCTTCAGACGTAGTATGGGCAGGAAACATTGCCGCAGTACTGGCTCAAAAAGCCTATGTTGAAAAGGACGTCATGACAGGCGGAGGAGAATGCATTGGAGCAACTCCATCAATTGAAGGACTAAAAGCAACAGTAACAGTCGGAGGAACAGTAACAGTAAGCGGAGGAAAGGTATTCTACAACGACATGTATTCAACACCAGTGGGAGGATCAGCACAACAAGAGGCAAACTTCAATTCACAGATGGTTACCAATTCAAACATTCCAAGCCTAAAGTACTTTTCATCCAAATCATATCTCTACAACGGAACAAGCTACACTACAACAATGCAGGAAAGACTAGTATTCACAGCAGACGTTATGTTTGACTACCAAGGAGAAAACGAAATGATTACAGAGTTTGGGGCAGGAGGATTAAGGTTTAATTTGAACCTTGGTTCAGGAGTTCCAAGATATGAGTCATTGAGTTCAACCTTAAAGTTCAGCGACGATGCAAACGATAATGTAAGGATTCCATGGTTTGGAGAACTCTACCTGGTAAAACAGGTTGATTCAGCAAACAACTACCTTGAATTAATCAAGGGTTCAGCAGAAAAATCCTATTCAGAAGGAGACAAGCTAACAGGATTGGTAGGAAAGAACGGAGAAAACTTCTACATCGTAGTAGGACCAGGAGGAACAGTAGGAACAGCAAGCACTCAAAAAGTAACAATGACTCTGTACAGCGAAGACGGAACACAGATTGTTTCAGACGACTTTGGAGCAGAAGATGTAACCTTTTACTGGCCTGACGACTATGCTGATGCAGGAGAAGTAATTCTGCAGACACTGGTAACTATTACTGAAATAAAGAAAACAGTACTGGCAGACGCAGAAATCTATTATCCAACAATACTGACAGGAACAGACAGACTTGAATTTTACAACGACAAAGGATATCCATATGATTCAACAAAAACATCAGAAGAGTACGACTGGGAAAGCAAGTTATTCTTTGACGGAAACTACCTGAAAGACGTAAACATCCAGAATACTTCACAAAACAGGTATACTTCAAGCAAAGCACTGAGACCAGGAGACGAAGCCGCATTTCCAAGCGACTGGGGAACAGTTAAGTTTTTGGGTTTGCAGTTACCTGAATTCTCAACAAACGGGATATCCAAAACAGAGAGAACTACTACCATTGAATTAAAAGACGAAGCACTCTACTACAGAGACAATACTTACGAGGCAGACCATGTAGTACCATTCTATGTAGGTCCAGGCGGCGTAGGAGACTTAAGAGGCTATGACGATGACAGTACAGGGACATTCACAATCGACGGAAAGACAATCTGGTTCAAGATTGACACAACTGATAAAAACATACTTGCAAGCACATCTGCAACAGGCACAAGCATAACAGCACCAGGAAGCAATCAGTGTATTGGAGACGGAAACTACATTAACGGAGAACCAGTAAAACTTGAAACCTTTACTGATGCAACCAGTGTTGTAGTCAATGGAACCGCTGTCAACCAAGGAGCCAGAGCAGACATAAACGGAATGCAGTTCCTTGTAAGCAAAGTAGACAACACAAACAGCTGTGCCCATTTTGCAGCAGACGGAAACATTGCATTCAGGAAAGATACTTCAACAGGAGAACTAATCCAGGAAGCCTGGTTTGTTGACGAGAACGCAGCAAACGATAACAGCGGAAATGAAGCCCCCATAAGTTTCGAGGGAGCAAGTGGACTTACACACGATTACATCCTAATGGTGAATAGATCAGGAACAAGCGGCCAAGATGCAGATATTTACCTGTTGCTTGACGACCAAGTATTAACCACACAGTACAATAAGAAAGTAGGATTGGTCGGAGTGGATGCAGGGGAAGACGCATTTAACGCAGGATCAGGAGATGCAGACTTCTACGTTCCACACAACAGCTATCTCCCAGCAGAGTGGCAATCAGATGGTTCTAATTTCAATGTTGCTGGTACAACATACAGCCTAAACAACTACGTTATTGCAAAATTCAAGATAGACGAAGATGAAAGTACAGTTTCAGCAACAGCAGAAGCAAACTGGGACTTTAATGTGTTCATTGACACATCAACAGGACAAGTGCCAGTACTAGCAAACTCTAACCTAGACATCTACACATGGGAAGCAGACTGGAACCAAGGAGGCAAGCTTTTAACTGAAAGCACTACCAACCCAACCGCTCCAAGTGTGGCTTACTCAGACTTTGGTACAAAAATGAGTCTGGTTGACCACAAGTACAAGGCAGTAATCCCAGAGAACAGGCCACAGGCAGAAATGCTTGTAGCAGGAACAGGAACAGCCACTGAAATGTCCGGAGGAGAAACATCTGAAGCTCTCGGAGAAGGAGATACCTTCACTACTTCAGGCGGAACAATAGTATCCATTGAATCACTAACCTATGACAGTGCTGTCTGTACTGGAGAAGGCGGAGACATAGCTTGTGACCCAACTCCAAGCACCTACAAATCAATGAAGGCAGTTTCAACTCCATTCGTGGTATTCGACACTGACGCAGGAAACGTCCTAAACCACATCATAATAGGTGGATGGAAGGTAAACACCTTCGCAAAAGGACTGGGCTTGGAAGAAAAGCTAACCTCATCAGGAGACTACGTAGTTGAAGTAACAGCCGACGGAGATGTAGTGGTAGCAGGTTATAAAGGACCTGATACAGGCGCAGCAGCTAGAGCATTAATCGACGAAATAGAGACATGGTAAATTTAGGTTGAATCATTCAACCTACCTTTTTTTCTTTTTTTTCTTTTGCCCTTGAATTAAAGCTATTTTTTTATTATCTTCCCTTAAAAAAACATTTATCTTATTTTTGGCTGGAGTATTTTGTATGGCTGGAAGAAATGAATTGATTGCAGCAGTATTACTTATCATGATAATTGCTTTAGTGTTTCTTTATTTTTCTTTTTCAGAGGAAAAATACCAGTATGAAGTGCAATTAGAAAATATTGCGTTTAAATCTAACACTTATCCTGATCCCAAAGTATTCTTAAAGGAAATAAAGGAAAGATATTATTTCATTGTCTCTCCTGAATTAGATTATGAGAGCAAAAACAATAACTCTGTTAATTCAATAAACACTCTTTTTGTAGGCGTACTTAGCGGGCTGGACAAGAATGTAGTCACTCTTATAAGAGTATTAGATGAAAGGAATGACTTGAATTACTGCCAGACCAATTACGGAAACATTGAAGTAAATGAAAGGATTTCAGTGCAAGAGTGCATGGTTCTGCTTGAAGACAAAAGCGCAGTAAAAATAAAAGCCTCCCTTCCAAATGATTCCTTAAGACTTTCAGAGGTAATCCTTTCAAGGAATTCCATTGAGATAAAACCAAAAACTGTTTCAGAGGGAACAAGGATTTCAACCTTATTATTGAGAGCGATGTATGAGGAGACAGAGGAAATAATTGAACTAATAAACAGGCTGGCGAAGAAACTGAGTGATTAAATGAAGGACCTGATTCAAAAGAGTTTAATTTCCCTGATTCTTGTATTCGTTGTAATAGGAATTATTGCCATCTACACTAGAGGCCATGAGGCGTTACTTGCAATAAGTCCTATGGGCTTAATTAATTTCATACTGGCATGCATTTTTTTCTTGTTAGGAGTGCTTTTATGGATTCTTTCTTGGGCGTATCTAATAAGAAAAGAAGCCAACATACCTTATTCAAGCCTTATCCTTGTCGGGTTTGCTTCATTGTATGGAGCTCTTACCCCCATACAGTTGGGAACAGAAGCACTGCGCTCATTAACCCTTAAAAAAAGATTCAGTGTTCCTTACTCTAAATCCATTTCTGCAAGCATGATAGTGAAAGGAACAAAGTTCCTGATCCTTGCAGTAATATTTTCTTTAATAATACTGATGTTTCTTTCCAGCACAAGACTTGATTCCTTTGCATTCTTTGCATTGCTTAGCGGTTTTTTAGTAATTGTTTTAGCCTGCCTCTTATTCCTCCTGCCTTTAAGCAAGAGAATAGGCTTAATGATTTCACGCTTCTTTAACTTTCTTGCAAGAGACATTCCCTTGTTTGGATACTTAAGTGAATTCTTTTACAATTACTCCTATTACCTAAAGACTATTTCAGTTAAATCATTTTTACTCATTTTATTTCTCTCTTTTCTTTCCTTTATATTTGAATTCCTTGCCCTAAGGTTTGCCTTTATTTCAATAGAAAAAGACATAGGGATTTTTGCTCTTCTAGTGCTTTTTTCATTGGTTTCAGTTCTTGAAAGAATTCCATTGCTTCCGAGAGGCATTGGTGCAGTGGAATTCATTGGCTTCACTTACTTGAATATGGTTTCAAGGCTTGAAAAGGTTTCAAGGCTAACTGTAAGCCAGATAGGGGCAGTACTGATAATCTATGATGTAGTGAGACTGATCATTCCAACAATAATCAGTCTAATAATTGCCTTTATTTTAAGGATAAGAGTGGAAGAAGAAAATAATTCTAAAAGGAAATCCTTTGGAATAAAAACAGCCATAAAAGACAATTAATAACCACAATTAGCCAAATAATTAAAACAATCTTCCATTCCTTTAATGGACCGAAAACCCTTATTACTAATTTAGCGAAATCATACCTCGCTCCATCCTTATAATCAGGCATAGCCAATTTTCCATCCCCCAATAATTTATATGGTCTTATCTTTGTCTGGGAAGGATCTTTTGCATTAGTAAGCATTTTCAAGAAAACAAAATCAATTATGTGGGGAATGTAGAACATTCCCCCCAATAAAATCAGCTGAATGTCTTTAGTCATTACAAGTATTCCTGCAATCCCTGCCCCAATTAATAGCGTTCCAGAATCCCCTGGAAACACCTTTGCAGGATAAAGATTGAAGAGAAGTAAAGCGAGAATTATCCCGCTGAGTATTAATGCAAGAAACAGAAATCCGCTTGAAACAGCCAAAAAAATTACTGCCAGGCTAATAATGTAACTGCTCCCAATCTCCCATCCATTCAGTCCAGCAAAGGTATTATGAAAGGAAGCAATGAATGCAATAAACAAAGCCAATGGAACAAACAATAAAATGGAGTCAGAAAAAAAGAATGCAAAACCCATTGAAGCCAAAGCAATAGGAACAGCCCTTATTTTCCATGAAAGAGGCTTCTTTGTCCATTTATGCCGTGTGTCATCAAAAAAACCAATAAAAGAAAAAACACTTAACAGCACTAACCAACCCAGAAAAGAAGGATTAAATCCTTCCAATAAAAAGTAAACAACCCCAATTAACCACAGAGAACCTAAAAGCACTATTCCTGTTGCTTCCGGAACCTTTCTCTGATCCAGTTTATTGATATCTATCCCTAAAGCAAATTCCTTTTTCTCACTCCATTTCTTAAAGAAATAAATTCCAATAAGGCAGATAATGAAAGAAGAAATAAACCAAACCAATTCATTCATTATTAATCAGCCTTCATTAATTCTCTCAGCACTATTGTAGCATAATCTCCTTTTGGCAACCCGAAGGAAAGCATTGCCTTTAATTTTCCTTCATTGAATTCATCTTTTGCTACTGATAATAATTCCAGCCTTTCTGGAATTAAAACTATCTTTTTTCTCGCTCCCTTTGAACTCATTTCCTTCATTTTTTTAACATAAAAATCCTTTAATTCAATTCCCTCTTTCTCTAAAACCATTTTCTCTATTTTCCCTGTTTTTCCTCCAGCAAACTCACTCTCAAACCCATAAAGTGGCGCAGTAGGAATTCCATCAATCAAAACATCTCCTTTAACTCCCTTCAATCCAATTCCTTTACTTATTCTTTCATTTATTACTTCATTGAATAAATGCGACTGATATGCATGAACAAACAAATACCTTAATTTTTTTGGCAGAGCCCTGAAAGCTCCAATAAAGTCCTCTTCATTCTTTATTAAGTGATTCAGTATTGCTCTCTCGTACCTGACTTTATTTGGAAACTCCTTTATTGCTTTAGAAAAATCATTGCTTTTCTTTAAATTATTTCTTGCATTCCTCACTTCCTCTTCTTCCCTTTCATTTGATTCAGTTAGATAAAGCATTACTCCTTTCTTGAAGTCTCCCTTAACGAATTCCTTTCCAACCAAATGCGTTATTCCTCTGATTCCTCCAAACCTTTGTTCCCCAAAATAATTAGCAATTCCTTTCTTCATTTCCTTGGAGCATTCCTTTACCCTCCTTTCAATTTCTTTTTCCTCTAACTCTATATCCCTAATTGTTATCTCAAACTCATTTCCCTTTAGTTCCCCTAGATCTATTCCTTTTCCACTCCATTCAGCTTCCCTCAGCCTGATAAACCTTGAATTGAATTCCCTCATTCTTTCGGGAAGAGGATTATAAATAGAAATTCTTTGAGAGCTTATTGCCCTCTTATCCTTTATTCCTGCATAAGAAATCCTTTTCCTGCTGAAGTGGTTGAATCTTGCAATCCTTCTGATTGCTTCATTAATGTCAAGATTGAATTTCTCCATTACCACAATCAAATACTTATATTCATCCCTGTTTTCAGGAACCACTAATTCATTTGAATCAGATAAATTCTTTTCATTCAGAGTAATTTCACAGATTTTCCCTTCTGGAGTGATTTCCCTAACATTAAAATCACTTATTCTCTGCTTTATCCTCCCTCCAATTCCCTTGGAAGGGGTCGAGTAATAACTAGCTTTCTTCATTTAAACCCTTAAAAAATTACTTGTATCTAAGGAAGGCTCCAATCCCTCCAAACCCCTTAAAGAATTGCTCTCCCTCTGGCGTCTCAGTTGAAACGATTCTTGTTTCTGCTCCAGTATCCTTTGCTTTTTCCATTAAAAAATCAATGTAATCCACTTCCTCCAATATCTCTATCTGAGTTGATTTCCCGCATTTAGAGCACTTCAATGATTTTTCATCAAAATTCCTTGGATCCTTAATCACTATTTCTTCTGAGTGATTGCATGCATTGCACTGAATTTTATACGCAATCCATTCAATTCCCTCTGACAAAAGCAAGGTCTTCACTTTCCCAATGTTTAATACTTCCTCCACTTCCTTCTGTCCATAAGCCACTAATTCACTCTTCACTATTCCTTCAAGGAATTGATTCATCAACTTCTTTTCCTTCATTATCTCTGTGTCTTTCAGTATTTCCTCTGACTTAAAGAACAATTCCCTTATCCCTGATTCATCAGTATAAGAGGCATCAACTACCCCAATTATTTTTTGCTTTAACCTGTGGTCTATTGCCTCCTTTGAGAGAAAATCATTCTTTGTTATTCCCGGGCCTCCAACAATGACTCCATTTAATGTATCCCCATACTCGACAAAAATAGAATTTATTTTCTCGCTTACCCTCTTAAAGAATTCTTCAGCTGCTTCTTCCCTCAGTCTTTCAAAACGATGAGCGCTCTGGCCTCCGGCCCTTGTCTTTCCAGCCACCCCTGAAGTGTAATGCCCTGCAATCTCATATCTCTTTCCTTTAAGTACTGCAACAGTCGCCTCTCTTTTATCAATAACCAGTAAGGCAAAGGTTTCACTTGGCTTAATCATTTCCTCCAAAGGATTTAAATGGAATTCACTGTCACACCAATACAGCTTCACTTTCAATCTCTTGGAAGGCTTTACTACAAACATTCGTATATCGCTTCTTCCCTCCACTTCAGAGACATTCCCGCAGAAAAGCACTAATCCATTCTCCGGAATCTTGAAGTCAATCTGCTTCAATAAATTATTTATCTTCCTTAACGCTCCCTGCACATTCTTTCTAGTGCTAGGGCTCTTTATGTTCGATGACTGGCTCATTTCTTCTGTAATTTGCCCCATTACATTGCTTCTGTCTGCATCAGGAGGAATGTAGAGACTAATCAATTCAGTTCCCTTTCCCTTGAATTCCTTCAATTTCTTTAATTTCTTTTTCAGAAGCGCGTCTTCTTCCATTTTTAATTCACCTTCAGAAGAATTAGTTAATCAGCCCTATGGCTATGCAGAATAAGAATTCATTGAAATATAATGTTCTGCCATTGTTATTATTTTTTGTTTAATAAAGCTTTTAAATTACTTTGTATTAAGTTTAATTGGAGAGAGAAAAAATGTTTGATTTATTCGAGAAAATGGCTGAAAGCAATGAAACAACTCCGACCTCTACTTCCTCTGCCCCAGGCAATGTATTCGTGGTTTCAATTGGTGGTTCAATTCTTGTAAAGGATAAAATTAATTCCACTTTGATTGCAAAGATAGCTGAATCAATAAATAATCTAAGAAGAGAAGGATACAAATTCGTGGTAGTAGTGGGAGGGGGAAAGACCGCCAGAGACTATATTGCTGCAGCAAGAACCTTAGGAACAGAAAACAATTATTTATTGGATAAAATTGCAATTAATGTCACCCGCCTGAATGCCTCTATCTTGATTCATTCAATTGATGACTCTCATCCTGAGGTACTCACTAGAATTGATGACGCAAAAAAGATTTTGGAGGAAGGTAAGGTTCCAGTTTACGGCGGTTTAGTTCCTGGATTTACAACTGACACTGTTTCAGCATTACTCTCTGAATTCCTTGAAGGAACTTTTGTTAACCTCACAAACCAAGAAGGAATTTATACTGCAGACCCTGCTACAACCAAGAGAGCCACCTTAATCGAAAAAATGGACCACAAAAGACTCCTCAGAATAATTCAAAGAATTGACTCCAGAAACCCTGGCGAGAATGTAATTCTTGACTCCATCACCTGCATGCTATTAAACAGAAGCAGCATAAGGTCAATCGTCCTAAGCGTAGACGATCTGGCGAACTTTGAAAACGCTGTCAGAGGTAATGAATTCAAAGGCACCCTCATCGAAACCCTTACCACAGAAACAGAAGACGACATCGAAAGCATCTGAAAAATCTATCCCAAAACAAGCCCTAATTCCTTTACACTGATTATTGGTTTGCTGAAGGATTCCTGATCCTCAGTTATCCTTGGGCAGGCAGTATTAACCAGGCAATCCACTTTCACTCCCATTAAATACTCTTCTTTAACTGTATCCATTGCGAGAAGGAATGCCTTCTTTCCTTTTCCCTCAATTTCCTTTTTTGCCTTCAAGGCAATTCCTTTATTCAGTTGCCCTTTCTTTGTACTCAAAATTATTCCAAAAATTTCAGCATTCTTTGCTCTAGCAATTACCCCAAACCTCTTTCTTTCAAACCTTTCCTTTTTTTCCTTCATTTCCTTTATCTCTAAATTCAATGGATTAAATGAAATAACCTCTTTTTCAGTATTAAAAGCAATCCCAAGAGGATGAAATGCTCCATCCCCAATAAACACTGTCGCCTTCACTTTTCCTTCTACTTCCCTTACAGCAGAATAATTGCATCCCAAAACTACTCCGTCCCTTGCAATCCTTTTATCCCCTTTTCCAACAAAAACAGAAAAATTATTTTTCTCTAACTCCTTTTTTATTTTTTTTAAGGTATTTGAAAATTGAATTGTTGAAGCTAAAGCAATTTTATCCCATTTTTTGTTTTTTAAAAAATCAATTAATTTCTTTACTCCCTCTCTTAACTCATTTTCATCAATTCTATACTCCAGTGGAACATAAACTGTCTTCACTCCTGAATCCAGGAATTTCTCATGACCAAAATGGATAATTAAATCAGCTTCAAGCAGTTTGGCTTCTTCTTCAGCCAAATCACACGCTCCAAAACAAGGGTCCAACAATACAATTACTTCTGTATTGCTCTTCTTCTTTATTTCTTCAATTAATTCTGTTGTTCTCTGTTTTAATCCTTCTGGAAACTGTAAAAGAATCAGTTTAGGTTTAACTCTATTTATTTCTTCAAATGCCTTCTTTAAATTGAATTCAAGCATTAAAAAAAGTAGGGTGAAAAGCTTTTTCTTTACTTCTTTTTCCTCATTTTGGCTTCTTTTTTTGCAATAACCAGCTTCATTTTCACTATTGAATCAGGATTCAATGAAATTGAATCAATCCCCTGCCCAACTAAAAATTCCGCAAATTCAGGGAAATCGCTTGGCGCCTGCCCGCAAATCCCAATCTTTTTTTTCTTCTTTTTTGCTGCCTTTATGGTCATTTCAATTAATTTCTTTACTGCCTCATTTCTTTCATCGTATATATGTGAAACCAGGCTTGAATCCCTGTCCAAACCCAAAGTCAATTGAGTTAAATCATTCGAACCAATAGAAAACCCGTCAAAGATATCAGCAAACTCTTCCGCCAGAAGTGAGTTGGAAGGAATTTCGCACATAACATATACCTCCAATCCATTTCTTCCTTGAACCAATCCATTCTTCTTCATTTCTGCTATTGATTTCTTCCCTTCTTCCACTGTCCTGCAGAATGGAATCATTACTGTTACATTAACTAAACCCATTTCCTCTCTCACTTTCTTTATTGCAGCACACTCTAAAGCAAACCCCTCTCTAAAGGCAGGAGAATAATACCTTGAAGCGCCTCTCCAGCCGATCATTGGGTTTTCTTCCTTTGGTTCTGAACTCCTCCCCCAACAAGGTTAGCGTATTCGTTGGTTTTGAAATCAGACAGCCTAATGATTACGTCTTTTGGATAAAAGGCAGCAGCAATCATAGACACTCCCTCAGCAAGCTTATCAATAAAGAACTGCTTTTTATCCTTATAACCTTTAGTGATTTCCTCAATCTCTTTTTTTACTTTCTTGTCTTTCAATTTATTGAAATTAATTAATGCAATCGGATGCACTTTAATGTAGGAACTGATAATGAATTCCTCTCTCGCTAACCCTACCCCGTCATTCGGAATAAAGCTTAACTCAAACACCTTTTCGGGATTGCCTATATTCATCATTATCTTTGTTCTTGTTTTAGCTAATTTCTTTAAATCAGTCCTCCTTATACTGAAATCAAGCAATCTATCATAAATAATCCCTTCCTTTCCTCCACTGCAATCAACAGTAACATTTCTTCCATTAGGAATGGCTCTCGTTCCATTATTAGTTCCAACAACACACGGAATTCCCAGCTCTCTACTTATGATTGCGGAATGGCAGGTGCGGCCGCCTTTATTTGTTACAATTGCTGAAGCAATCTTCATTATTGGTTCCCAGTCTGGATCAGTGATATCAGTAACCAGTACTTCGCCTTTCCTGAATAAACCTATTTCTTTTGGGCTCTTAATTATATGTGACTTTCCTTTTCCAATCTTTTCTCCAACGCTAATGCCTCTTGCAAGCACCTTCCCTTTTGCCTTTAAACGATATTCTTCCAGTAAATTCTCGCTCTTCGCTGCCTGAACTGTTTCAGGCCTTGCCTGAACAATGAATAATTCTCCATTCTTTCCATTCTTTGCCCACTCGATATCCATTGGCTTTCCATAGTGTTCCTCAATAACACAGGCCCATTTTGCAAGCAAAGTTATTTCTTTATCATTTAAGGAAAATTTTTCCCTATCTTTTTTCCCTACTTCAACTTTCTTTGTCGGTTTAGTGGATTTATTTGAATAAATGATTTTTGTTTTCTTTTCTCCAAGAGTCTTCTTCAAAATAGGTTTCTTTCCTTTTTTCAGTGTCGGCTTGAATACAATGAATTCATCTGGGTTAACGCTTCCCTGAACAACACTTTCTCCCAGCCCCCAGGAAGAATTAATCAGCACCACATTCCTGAAACCAGTTTCAGTATCAATTGAAAACATGACCCCGCTTGAAGCAAGGTCAGATCTAACCATTTTCTGCACTCCAACAGAAAGATAAACAGAAAAATGACCAAAGCCCTTATCTGTCCTGTAAGAAATGGCCCTGTTTGTGAAAAGCGAAGCAAAACACTTCTTCACAGCTTTCAGTAATTCTTTCTCTCCCCTTATATTCAGAAAGCTTTCCTGCTGCCCGGCAAAACTCGCTTCAGGCAAGTCCTCAGCTGTAGCCGAACTCCTTACAGCAACATCTGTATTCTTTCCATATTCTTTCTCCAATTTATTGTATGCATTTACTATCGCTTTCTCTAAGTCGTTCGGAAGCTTTTCTTTCAGAATCATTGTTCTAACGCTTTGCCCTTTTTTCGTTAAGTCTTTCATTTTATGCGTATTCAATCCCTTTAATTCCTTTTTAGCTTTATTCCATAAACCAGTTTTATTCATAAAATAATTATAAGAATAAGCAGTTACAGCAAAACCATTAGGAACCTTTATTCCCTTAGAGGAAAGCTTTCTGTACATCTCTCCGAGAGATGCATTCTTTCCTCCAACCATTCCTACGTCCTTGATTCCAAGCTGATTAAACCATAGAATGAATTCTTTTTTCTTGCTTATTTTTAGCCCCCCTTCTTTACCACATAAACAAGAATGCTTTTAAAAACCTAATGTTAAAGTTATGAATTTTTATGAATTTTTTCCTTTATTCCTCAGCACATAAATCAGCCTTTCAATCCTGTTTTTCTCATCCTTATACACTAACGGAACAGCATTCCTTTTTACTTCCTTTAATGGATTAATTATTTCAAAACCATTCTTTCGGAACACATTTTCGCTTACTGCAAACTTCTTTCCTTTTTTGGATGGAATCACCGGAAAAATAATTGAAACAATCCTTCCTTCCTTCATTAATTTCCTTAATTCCCTAAAGAATTTCTCATACATTTCCTCCAATGCCTTAATAGTGCGTCTAGCCTGTTCTTCTGAAGGAAGTTCTTTCATTAAAGGCCCCAAATAAGGTTCTGTTGCAACTGTATCAAAGTCTCCTTTATTCAATAATTTGCTTAATTGAGTTGCATTTCCATTAATTATTTTCCAGGAATTATTGCAGACATATTTATTCGAATACCACCCCAGGTTTTCTCTTGCCTTTTTTGCTGTGGAAGAATCAATCTCCACTCCAATTGTATTCAATCCATTACTCAATGATTCCATTGAAATCGTCCCTATCCCGCAGAAAGGATCAAGAACTGTTTCTTTGGCCTTGCACTGAGATAGATTAACCAGTATTTTTCCCAACCTCAAAGAAATTGCTTCCAAGGACCTTTTATGAGGCCTTCCTTCATCCCTTTTCCTTACCTCGAATGGATTAAAGCACGCAACACTCCTTCCAATAAAATAATTATCCTTAAAGGAATAAACCACTAAATCCATTCCCTCTCCAATAAGCCTCCATTTAATTACTTCGGATGGGTTTATCTGTTTGGAGCCTTTCTCTGTTAAAACAAATTTCGGTCTCTTTAATACTGCTTTTGCCTTCATTTCCTTGAATTTTTTTTTCAGCAGATTTTCAATGAATTCTGGTTTTTCTCTTTCTCCAGTAAAATAATTTATTCCGTAAAAGAATTTCCTCGGGAAGAAGATTGAATCAATTTTTTTCTCAATAGCGTTTTCCATTTCTTTTTTTCCAGTGCCTTCAAAGAACACTTCAGCAATCTTTACAGTTCCTCCCAATTCCCTTATCACTCTAAGCAAATCAATCTCTTCACTTCCCTCCACCAGTGCAACATCTTCATTGAAGTTAATTAACCTGTATTTGAAGTTCCTTGCCTTAAAATAAGAAATTAATTCAGCTAAAGAAAGCAGGTAGTCTCTTCCCAATACAAATAAGTACTTATTATTCATTTCAATTAAAATAGAAAAAGAAAAAATAGTTAAAACGAATCACTTTTCTCCGCTTAATTTTTCCTTTAGTTTTTCTTTCTGCAGTTCCTTCTTTAATTCTGCTTTCTTGTCTGTCTTGCTTTCCTTCTTTTCTTCTCCCTCTTTTCCTTCCACTTTCTTTTCTTCTTCTTTTGTCTCTTCTTCCGCTTCCTCTTTCTTCTCTGCCTCAACTACCTTTATCTTTCTTGGCTTTGTTCCAATTAATTTAACGTCAGTTCCTATATTCACATGAACCTTTGATGTAAGCTTTGGTTTAGCCTTCATTAATGCCTTTTTTGCTGCCTCAATATGTTCTTCATCCACCAAAATACTTACAATCTTCTGTCCTTTCCTTACCCTTGCTGCTCTCCCAATGGGTTTTCCATACGGATGACTCATTCCCTTCGTCACCCTATCTGCTCCTGCGCCTTGAGCCTGCTTGTTTTCCCTTAAAATCTGATAGGGATAGATTCGAACCTTCATGAAGAAACCGTCTTTTCCAGCGATCTTAACGATTTCCCTGTTTATAGCCACTCTTATTGCTTCAATGGAATTATCCCTTAATTGAACGTCTTCATCCACAACCAAGTCAAGTATATGAGTGAATTCCTTTATCGGGTTACCCATATTGAACTGCCTTGTTCTAACGAATGGCGTTGAACCAATATAATTCTTTTTATGGACTGTAACTGCAACCCTGCTGAAGGCTCTCTTTTTCCTGCTCCTATAACATCTTCCCGGCCTTAAACCCATAAAAATACACCAATACTTTTATACAAAAAAGAAAAAGGCTTTAACCTTAAATAGTATTTTACTGTAATTCTTTATAATACTTTTCTTTCACTGGTTTTATAAAAATAAAGGAGTTTTTTTATGAATGTGACAATCTATTCCACTAGAACCTGCCCTTACTGTGTAATGGCAAAACAGTTCTTCAAGGAAAAAGGAATTGAATTCAAGGACTATGATGTGAGTGAAGACCACTCAAAGGCAAAGGAAATGATGGATAAGACCGGGCAAATGGGAGTCCCAGTAATAGACATCAACGGAAAGGTAATTGTCGGCTTCGACAAACCAAAGATTGAAGCCTTACTGAATCTAAAATAAAGCCATTTTTCCATTGTTTAGAAAACAACCCAGATAATTATTTTTCCTTTCGGATTTTAAACCAGATAAAATTAAATATTTCGGCTGCAGCAATATTACTGTGCTGGAAGGGCTATCTAAAAAAAGGCTTCTTCGGAAGTTCGATTTTAGACTTCGATTCCGGCACGCTTTTTTCTGATTCTATTCAATTTCCTTTAAATTATTTCCCTTAAATAAATCTTATCATCTGTTTTCCGAGCTTTAGCGAGGAAATCCTATTACCGAACGAAAGTGAGGCAATAGTATAAAGCGTCAACCGATTTTCGGTTGCTGGGGTGGCAGAGAGGCTATGCATCCGCCTGCAGATCAGAACCTGCCCGCTTTTAAAAAAAGCAGGCGCGCAAAATGGGTTCCGATACCTTTTCCTCACGAGAGAAGGTGTTTTTCTAAAGAAAACGGGCCGTGAGCGGAAGATCGAGGGTTCGATTCCCTCCCTCAGCTTTTTCTTTTTTTACTGTTTTTTCCGCCTGAAAACAGAAAGAATTAAAAAGGTGGATTGATTACTAATAGTAACTGAATTAATTTGGAGGGAAGAATAAGATGATGGCTAACATTAAGTTCGGCGGAATAATCTTTGGAGTACTGATGATCATTCTAGGGTTTGCCTGGCTGTTTGATTCATTTGGATACTTTTATCCAAACAGTTATCCTTGGGCACAGCTCATAGTGGTATGGATTGGCTTAGGCGCACTGGGATTCAGTTTCTCAAAAAAGTTTTGCCCATAGATGACAATCAATTTTTTTCAATAAATAACAATATTCCTATAAATTTCTCTTCCCCATATTTATTTATATGGGGGAAATTCTTTTACTTTTAAGGCCTGCATCAGAGATCTCTCTAAAGAGTTATTTCGTTAAAACCTTTTTTCTGAAAAAACTCCTTAACTCCATTAAAACCACGGCAAAACATAACAGCCTGAAGATAAAAGTCCTGAAAAGAACTCCCGGAATGATCTTAATTCAAAGTCCCGACCCAAAAAAAGCAGTTAAATTGCTTAAGAGGATTTTTGGAATTGCCTCTGTCTCAGTAGCTGAAAAAACCAATGCCAAAAACATGGAAGAAATAAAGAACCTTGTTTTGGTTTACGCTAAAAAAGAATTAGGAAAAGGAGATTCCTTTGCTTTAAGGGTAAACAGATTAGGAGAACATGAATTCACTTCTCAAGAAATTGCAGTTGAATGCGGCAATGAAATAATGCAGAAGATGAATGGATTAAGGGTTGACTTAAAGAACCCGAAAAAAGAGTTATTCATTGAATTAAACAAGGAACAATTATTCCTTTATTCAGGGAAATTGCCTGGAGCAAAAGGCCTTCCATTGGGGGTGGAAGGAAGAGTTGGAGTAATAATGAATGGAGAAAGAAATGAATTGATTGCTTCCTGGTTAATGATGAAGCGCGGCTGCAACATCTTTCCTATAGTAAATAAAATGAATAAAAAAATCAAGGAAAACCTTGAAATCCTGAAGAAATGGAATTCATTCCGGGACTTCAAACCAATTCCTTTCAATGAATTAAAAAACCAGAGAGAGTTCCTTGAAGCAATAGTATTAAGCAAAGAAAAAGTGAATGAAAAAAACCTTCAGGAAATAAATTCTTTAAGTAAAAAAACCTCTTTCCCGGTATTTGTTCCCTTAATGCTTTACCCAAAGGAATTCATAAAAGAACAATTAAAGCAGATTAAAGAATGAATTTAATATCAAAGGACAAAAATATAGAAACAAAATTTGTCCTTTGATAGCTATCAAAAGACATTAAAAAAGTTTCATAATTAATGTCTTTTGATATAAAGTAATTTGGGGGAGAGTTATTTTTATGAAGATAGCGATTTTTTCAGACTTTCACTTGGGTTTTGGAGCAAGAACTGAAAGAAGGGAAGAAGCATTCAATAACGCAAAACAAGCAGTAGAATTAGCCAAGGAAATAAAACCTGACTTAATATTGCATGCAGGAGACCTCTTTGATTCAACCATTCCATCCAGTGAATCTCTTTACGAGGCAATAGAGTTATGCCATCTGCTTAAAGAGGGAAAATCAAAAGTAAAAATTCTTAAAGAAAACAAACCCATTCCATTTGAGGGAATTCCAGTTATTGCTATTTCTGGCACGCATGAATACAGGGGAAAGGACTACAAGAATGCATTGCAGTTATTAGAAAAAGCAGGTTGCCTGATTTATCTTCATGCATCTACTGCAGTAATAGAAAAGGAAGGAGAAAAAATCGCGGTTCATGGATTGAGCGGGATTCCGGAGCGAAAGGCACTTGATGTATTAAAGCTATGGAATCCTTCTCCATTAAAGGAAGCAAAAAACATTCTTCTATTCCATCAATCCATTAAAGAATTCCTTCCCTCAGACGATCCCATGAATGTAACCATTTCTTTGGAGGACCTTCCAAAAGAATTTGACTACTTTATTGACGGCCACTTACACTGGTTCAATGAAACAGAACTGGAGAAAGGAGCCCTTCTCATTCCTGGTTCAACAATTATAACCCAAATGAAGAAACTGGAATCAGAAAAAGAAAAAGGAATTATTTTATTGGATACTTCCTCCAATAAAACTGAATTCATTCCATTAAAGAACCAAAGAAAATTATTCTATGAAAAACTCTCCTTTGAAAATTCCTCACTGGAAGAAGTAAGAGAAAAAGCAAGAGCAAAAATTGAAGAATTCATGAAAGAAAATAAGCAGGAATTAATTCCTTTAATCCGCCTTAAACTGGTTGGAACCCTCTCCAAGGGGGTTAATCCAAGCGATCTGGAATTAACTGAATTGATTAAGGGCTTTGAGGGAAAAGCCATTTTTTCCATTGAAAAAGACTTTTCCATGATTTCATTCAAGAAAAAAATAAAGGAATTGCGGGAACTCCAGAAAAGCAAGCAATCAATTACTCTCTTAGGAATAAATTTACTGGAAAAAAATCTGGAAGCCACCAGCTTCAACAAAGCCTTTGACGTAAAACACGTATTTGATTTGCTCGCAGAAAACGAAACAGAAAAAGCAATGGAATTACTCTCAGAACCAAAAAAAGGAGAAAAAGAAACAGAAAATAACGAAAATACTGCCTTTGAAAAAATCAGCAGCATAAAAAAAGAAGAACCAAAACTCAGCGATTACATTTAATCTTCTGTTTATTTTGCCTTCAATAATCCTTCCAATGAATCAGGGTTGCTTAGAGTGGAAGTGTCCTTTATTTCTTCTCCTAATACCTTTGCCTTAATCAGCCTTCGCATGATTTTTCCACTTCTGGTTTTGGGAAGGTCATCCACAAACCATATTTCATCTGGGCGAGCAATCTTTCCGATTTCTTTTCCCACATGCTCTCTCAGTTCCTTCTTCAATTCATCACTTTCTTCAATTCCTTTCTTTAATACAACAAATCCAACCAAGCACTCTCCCTTTATTTCATGCTTTTTTCCGATTACTGCTGCCTCTGCCACTTTTGGGTGGCTTACTAAAGCAGATTCAACTTCTGCATTTCCAATCCTGTGGCCGGCAACATTCAGTACATCGTCACTCCTTCCCTGAATCCAGAAATAGCCGTCATCATCAATCCTTCCCATGTCTCCAGTGAGGTAAACTCCTTTATACTCACTCCAATATGTTTTCATGTATCTCTCCGGGTTCTTCCAGAGGCCTCTAAGCATTGCAGGCCAGGGCTTCAGTAATACAACCTTGCCTCCGGCATTCCTTATTGGTTTTCTGTCCTTATTGAATACGTCTCCGGTAATTCCTGGAAATGGTTTAGTTGCTGAACCAGGCTTTAATGGAGTAATAGGCAAAGGGCTAATACAGAAATTGCCTGTCTCTGTCTGCCACCAGGTATCCATTATCTGGCATTTCTCTTTTCCAATATACTTGTAATACCACACCCATGCCTCTGGGTTGATTGGTTCTCCCACAGATCCAAGCAATCTCAAAGAACCTAAATCGTGTTTTTCCGGCCATTCCTCTCCTAGCTTCATAAACATTCTGATTACTGTAGGGGCAGTGTAAAGCAATGAAACCTTATACCTGTCAATTATGCCCCATATCCTGTCAGGCTGAGGATAATCTGGAACGCCTTCATACATTACGCTTGTGGTTCCTAAAATAAGCGGGGCATAAACAATATAGCTGTGCCCAGTAATCCATCCAATATCAGCAGTGCACCACCATATATCTTCCTTCTTTACATCAAAAACCCATTTTAAGGTAAGAGCTATCCCTACAGCATAACCTCCATGGCAATGCAGAACTCCTTTTGGTTTTCCTGTAGTCCCAGAGGTATAAAGAATAAATAAAGTATCATTTGCATCCATTGCTTCTGTCTTGCATTCCTCTTTCTCTCCATTAATTACTTCATTCCACCATAAATCTCTCTTTTCATTCCAGGCAATCTTTTCTCCAATTCTCTTAAACACTATTACCTTTTTTACAGAAGGGGCTTCCTTTAATGCCTCATCTAACTGGCTCTTTAAATCAACTACTTTTCCTCTCCTGTAATACCCGTCACACGTAATTGCAATCTTTGATTCTGCATCATTCACCCTGCCCCTGAAAGCCTTTGCACTGAAAGCAGAAAAAACAACTGAATGAATTGCTCCGATTTTTGCGCATGCAAGCATTGCAATAGGCAGTTCAGGAATCATTGGAAGATAAATGCTTACCCTGTCTCCCTTCTTCAACCCCAGTTTCTTCAATGCATTAGCCAGTTTATTTACCTGTACAGAGAGCTCCCTGAAAGTAATCTTTCTTACCTCTCCTGGTTCTCCTTCCCAGATATATGCAATCTTATCCTTGTTTTCATTCACTGCATGCCTGTCCAGTGCGTCTCTTACAATATTGTATTTCCCTCCAACAAACCATTTAGAGTAAGGCTCTTTCCATTCAAGTACGCTTTTGTATGGTTTGATCCAGTTCACTGTTTCTTTTGCTGCCTCTCCCCAAAACCATTCAATATCCCTGGCCTTCTCCAATAATTCATCATAGCTCTTTATTCCTTTCTCCTTCATCCACTTCATCACATTGCTCTCTTCCACCAACTCAATTGAAGGAGTGAAGATTCTTTTCTCTTTAAGCAAAACCTCTAATTCCCTGTCAATTCCTTCGTTCATGACTGATTCCTTCTAACCTTTATTTCTCTTCCCAAAAACACAAAAACACATGCCAGTAGATACCATATAATTAAATTAATAAAAAAGTTTGCCCATGAAAGACTCATTCCTTCCATACAGCCCCATATCCCAAGACAGTAAATCCTTCCAACAGGATAAAACTCTAAAGGCCATCCCACAAGAATCATTCCAAATAAAGCAAAAGTTTTCTTAATCAGGAAATAATTTACTGCAGCAAAAACCAGGAAAACCAAAACCTTGAATAAACCCGGCTTAAAAAAATTCTTCCAGTCCATTCTTTCACTCAATTAACCTTCTTTCAGGAACCTCTTCCAAACCCCAATCTCGAGTTCTTCCTTCAGATAATTACTGTATTCCTTGTTCAGTTTATCAACTTTGAATGCAATAATGCATGGTTTGGTGTAGGAATGCAGTTTCCTTATTCTTTCCACTACCCTCTTGTGATTCTTTTCAATTGTCTTTGCAATCATTACTACTTCCCTGTCTTCCTCTATTTTCCCTTTCCACCAGTACATTGAATCGATTGGAAAGAAGTTCGCACAAGCAATCAAGCTCCTCTTCAATAAATCCCTTGCGATCTTTTTCGCTTCCTTCAAATCCTGGCACGGAACATAAAACAACAGCATTTTAGGCATTAAATGATTACCTCCAAAAACAAACAATTACAATAAAGAAAGAAAGAAGTATAAATAAATTGCTGTTTTCCTGAAAAAACAAAAGCCTTTTATTTAGGAATTCCATTATTATTTTATTATGTGGACTGCAAAGATGAAGTTCTGGCATGCTTATTCATTGGTTATTAATAGGGCAAAGAAATTTAACCTAACTATCCTGGCTTTTCCGATGAATACCTATGTAAAGGGAAAGAAGGCGCATTTAACTACCGGGCACTTGGTGATTGGAGAGGAAAAAGCAAAACAAGCCTACTTTGATTCACTGAAAAAAGACAAGAGAATAAAGAATTTAGAGATTGAAGGAGACTTTGCTGCTTACTCCTTTGAAGCCTCAATGAAAGAAAGCCATCTGCAGATGTATTTCACTCCAGAAATAATGTTCATTAAACCAGTCGTAATAAAGCCAGACGGATTTGAGTACATAGAGATTGCTTCCTGGAACAAGGAAAACCTGACTAACTTCTTCAAAAAGGTAAAGAAATGGCTGAAGATTGAATCCTTTAGCATTAAAAATGAAAAAATAACTGATATTTACATTCCTCACTTAATGCCAAAACTCACAGAAAAACAAAAGAAAGCAGTTCTCTTGGCTTTTCAGAACGGCTACTACGATTACCCAAAAAAAGTAAATATAGGAAAACTAGCAAAGGCAATGAAGCTTTCCCCCTCTACTTTTCAGGAGCATTTAAGGAGAGCAGAAGAAAAACTAATGCCTTTCCTGCTTGAAAACCTTCTCTCACGATAAGCTAAAATACCCCGTTATTCATCGGGTAAATTTCTTTAAATACCAAAGCCCCCAATTATATTAACAAGTTAACTCAAACGAGTTAATTTGTCGGTGGGGAAATAATGGCAGCTCCTTTGAAGCTTGTTGAAGCAAAAAACATTGAACTTACAGTTGAACCAGATAAACTACAGTACCAGACAAGGAAAGAACTAGGAAGAGAGTACTTTAAATGGCTTGCAAGAATAGAAGGCCTTAAAGCAAAGTACTATGGTTTTGTTGCAATTGACGCATTAGTTTTATTTGCCGCATTCATAATTGATTTATCACTAATGTTTGCACTTATTGTGCTTATTCCAATGACTTTAAAGGCACAGTTTGATTATGGAGACAAGCTTGATGACAAACAAATTTGGGAAGGAAAATATGTTACAAGGGTTGACTGCTTTGAGTCAAGCCCTGAATAAATAGGAGGTGAATCTATAAATGGCCTACGTGATGATTCATGGAGAAACCACCGATATTAACTTTGACCCAAAACAGCTTCAGAGATGGAAGAGGGATAAAGTTGGAAGAGACTACTTTAAAATGAAGTCCACTGAGTTATTCAGATGGATTGTGTTCTGGATAATTCTAGCAGGATTTGCCTTTTTTGCATTGCTTTCCTTTGCTGAAACAGCATTTATGATTCCTGCCATTATATTGTTTTTTGCCATGGTTAAGGCTCATTTCTGGTATTTGAAGGCGTGGAGTAAATGGAACAAATTTGCAAGAAAAAGTGTAGTGAGAATGGATCTCCCGAAAGAGGACAGGGTGATCGTTCCTCCAAAAATGCCTTGGGTTCCCTTAAAGGGAGTAAGAAAAGGATTATAGTAAAGGATTCAGTCTTTCAGGTAAAGGCAAAACCTTTATTTATCCCAAGGCCTTATATTCAAAGTATTGGATAGTTATAGTTAGGTTGAATTAAAATGAAGCTAAGCGTTCTCGCGAAAGATATAGGTTCCCCTTTAATGCATCCGGCTGCTTATGCTATAGGAGAAAACCATTCAAAACTGGAAAAACTGCTTGGAATCAAGATTGCAAAAAGCTTTGAACAGTACAGGAACAGGGACCTAAGGTTTCTTTTCACTGAAAAAGCATTCTTAAGGGAAGAAAAAAGAACAGCGCAGTTATTGCAGAGCAAGGCATTCTTCAATAAAGTGGAAAAAAATAGCCTTCACTCAATTAATAATTTATTGGCTGAAGCAATGAAAGCAGGAAAAAATCCAGAAAGACTCTCAAACAAGCAGATTGCAACTCAATTCAATAAATTATTTAATTCATGGATTGAAATGAATTTCTGGGGCCATGTGGTAAATCTTTCTGATTTCCACTTCAATGTATTAAGCGATAAATTAATCAATGCACTTGAAGAAATAAAGAAAGAAAAAAACATTAAGCTTTCAGTTGGAAAGACTTTCTCTAAATTAATAGTAATGAAGAAAAAAACAGAAATCCAGAAACAGGACATTAATTTCTTTAAACTCCTTTCCATGATTCAAAAAAACCAGGAATCCATTGATTTATTTAAATCAGGCTTGAATGAAATACAATCCAAATTAAAGCATTTCCCAAAAATAGAAAAGGCAATAAAAAGCCACACAAAAAAATACGACTGGATGCAGTATCATTATGATAGCCAAATAATCCTTGATGAAAACCATTTCATTGAACTGTTCTCTGGTAATGTAAAGAAGGGATTGAAGGGAGAAAAGAAATTAAGGGAATTCAGGGAACACGATAAAAAATCCTTGAGTGAAAGAAAAAAATTGATTAAAGAACTTGAACTGGATAAGGAATTTCTTTACTGGCTGGAAGTTGCCCAGAGCTTTATGTACTTAAAGGCCTTAAGAAAAGAAGTATCCTTCCAATCAAACAGGCTTGCCCATCCACTTATTTGCGAAACATCCAAAAGGCTTTCAATAAGCCCAACCCAGTTAAGGCATTTAACTATAGAGGAATTAATTGAAGCCTTGGAGAAGAATAAAGTAAATGTTAATTTATTGAATGAAAGGATTAAGCACTGCATTGTTTCAGCCGAAAAAGACAGGCTGGTTATTATTTCAGGAGATAAAGCAGAAAAATTCAGCAAGAAAATCAAGGGAACTGTGTTAAAAAGAATAAATGAAATCTACGGTACAGTAGCCTACCCTGGTTTTACTCAGGGAATTATAAAAATAATTGAAAAACCCGAAGACATGGCTAAAATGAATAAAAAAGACATTCTTGTTTCTTCTGCCACAAACCCCAACCTTCTTCCAGCAATAAGGAAGGCAGCAGCAATAATTACAGATGAAGGAGGAATCACCTGCCATGCAGCAATTGTAAGCAGGGAATTAAAAATCCCCTGTGTAATTGGCACAAAGATTGCAACAGAAGTCCTTAAGGATGGTTCATTGGTTGAAGTGAACGCAACCCATGGAAAAATAAAAATATTAAAAAAGTGACTCTTATGAAATGGGTTAAAATAAATGAAGACCACAATGTATATGTTTTTCCTTATTATTTGTTCGCGAGATGCTGGGGAAAGAGAATAAAGCCAATGCTGGGGGAGAACTATGACAACATTCAATTGGTTTTTAAGGGTTCAACCTGCTGGTACTACGGAGAACCAACCCAATATGAAAGGTTAGGAAAGAAGGTTTTCGAAAAAATACTGAAAGAAAAATTCGATTATAAATTCGATGCAGAGACAAGAAAGCACTTGGAAAAAGTAATAAAAAAATCTGATTCTCTCTTAAAGACTGACTTCAGCAAAAAAAGCAATAACGAATTGGGAAGAATTTATTTAGATTTCTCTAATTTAATTGAGGAATTAAATTCCTGGGGGCAGATGGTAAGCATAATGGAGTATGGCCATAACAACTTTGTTTCAGGCGGTTTGGAAGAATACCTGGCAGAACAGGCAAAGAAACTGGATTTAAGCACTTCTTTCGCTAAAGACACATCTGTAATGATCACCCCCACAGAAGAAACCTTTATGAGAAAGGAAAGAAGGGAAATTCTGGATTTAGCCAAAAAAATTTCTTCCAGAAACAATGCATTCAATGAATTCACTAAAAAACCGGAAGAAATACTGAAGAACCTAAAAAAATACCCTAGAATAAAGAAAAAAATCGAAGAAATAAACAAGAAGTATTGCTGGATTGCTTTTGGTTACATTGGTCCAGCATTAACTGAAATCAATTTCATCAGAGAACTCCAATCAGTTCTTGCCTCAAAGAAAACCGTTGCAGAACAGAAAAAAGAATTTGAGAATGAATTCAAGGAGATAGAATCTCTTCAGCATGAATTAGAAGAAGGGTACAAGGTAAATAAGGAATTCAGGAGAAGGTTTGAGGTTGCAAGAAAATGCATGTTCTTGAAGGAATACAGGAAACAGGGATTATTCAAAGCCTTTTATTCCCTGGAAAAACCCCAGAAAGAAATTGCAAGGAGATTATCCATTTCATTGGAACAACTCAGAACCCTTCTTCCGGAAGAAGCATTTGAAGCATTAAAGAAAGGAAAAATTTCTGCAAGTGAATTGAATTCAAGGCTGAATCTGTGTGTTTTTGTGGTTAAAAATGGAAATACCTTTGTTGCTTCGGGAAAAAAGGCAGAAAAACTGGCAAACAAATTCCTAAGCGAACAGAAAAAATTTGCAAAAATAAAGGAATTAAAAGGCAATTGTGCTTCTCCAGGAAACGCAATAGGAAAAGCAAAAATCGTTCTAGGAACTTCTCACCTCTACAAACTAAAACAAGGAGACATTCTTGTATCAATCCAGACAAACCCGCAAATGGTTCCCTCTCTTAAAAAGGTTGCAGCCATTGTAACAGATCAGGGAGGAATAATCTGCCATGCAGCAATAATCAGCAGGGAACTAAAGATTCCCTGTGTAATCGGAACCAAAGTAGCCACAAGCGTAATAAAGGACAACCAGATTGTAGAGGTAAATGCAACTGACGGAATCGTAAAGGTACTGAGGAAGTGAAAGAAAAATGGAATGGATTGAATTAACCAGAAAGGGGAAACCACTTCCTATATTATTGATTGATGCAGCAGCAATGGGCTTCAATAACCATTTCTCAGAATTCCACGACAAAAAAACCAGAATAACTAATTTCAGGCAGGCATTTGGAGCAAGGTGGATGCCAAAAAAAGACTGGAATAATTACGTAAGGGTTTACAGAGCGAACGAAGACAAGATTATTTTTTGGATGGATTTATGGCTAAAGCAATTCCTTGAATTAAAGAGATTCACTGAAAAAGTAAACAAAATGAATTTAACAAATAAATCCAGCAATCAATTGAAGCAGTTATTCAAAAAATACTTTGAATTGAATTCTAAGGCGTGTTCTTTTGCATACGATTACAGGGCGGTGGGGGAAGTCTATCCGGAAAAAATAAATTCATTCCTGAAAGAAAAAGCAAAAGACTCTAAGGAATTGAATGAGTGCATTAAAACAATCTTCTCTTTGGATAAACCAATTGAAATGCACAGAGAAAAAATGAATTTACTGAAGATTGCAATAAAATCAAAGAGAGTAATGCTTAAAGGCAAAGGAATTGAAAATGCATTGGAAAACCATTCCAAAAGATTCGGTTTTTTGGGGACGTATATTTTTTACGGGGAACCAATTGAAGCAAAGGATTTTAAGAAAAAATTAAAGAACTTGGCTAAAAAACCTCTCTCCAAATTAGAAAAAGATCGGCTCAAGGAAAAGAACCGCTTTAAGGAAAACAAAAAAGAAACAAAGGAAATAATTAAAAAATTCAGGCTCTCAAAAAGCGAGGCAAGAAAGATAAGAGACATTAAGGTTTCACTTCACACTTCAATGATCTGCGATGAATACTATACCTACACTTCTTTCAAGATAAGGCCATTGCTTTTTGAAATAGGAAAACGCTTCAGCCTTTCATATAACCAATTAATTGAAATGAGGAATGAAGAAATTCTTTCCTTGTTTGAACGCAAGCTGAATAAAAGGGAATTAAATGAAATTAATTCCAGATTCAAGGATGCTGCAATAATCCTTGAAAAAGGGAAAACCAAAGTCATTACAGGAAAAGAGCTTGAATTGTACTCCAAACCTTATCTAGCTGAAATGAAAAAAATAAAGGGATTAAATGAAATTAAAGGGGAAACAGCTTTTCCGGGAAAAGTAAAGGGAAGGGTAAACATTATTGGAAGAGTCACAGACCTTCCCTCATTCAGGAAAGGAAATATTCTGGTTACTGGGTCTACTCTCCCCCAGTATGTTCCTGCAATGAAGAAAGCATTGGCTATAATTACAGACGAGGGGGGAATGCTGAGCCATGCAGCAATAATGAGCAGGGAATTCAAAAAACCCTGCATAATAGGGACAAAAATTGCAACAAGAGTATTGAGAAATGGAGATTTTATTGAGGTAAATGCTTCTGGAGGAATTGTCAGGAGGATAAACAAATGAGTAAAAAACATGATTGGTTTATTGCTGAAGAAATTTCCAGAACGCACTATCATTTGCTTGAACCAGTTTTAAATTATTGGGGGAACTACTTAGAAAAAGACATTGGGATAAAATTAAACGTAATGGCAGTTTTCAGGAAAGGAGACATGTGCATTATTTGGGGGAGAAAAAAATTCACGGAAGCCGGAAAAAGAATGTTAAAAAAAACTCTTGATAACCCAAAATGGTTTTTGAAAAAGGACAGCGACTTGGAAAAAACAGCAAAAGAACTAATTAAGTCTTCAAAAAAACTGCAAAAAACCGATTTCTCTAAATCATCAGATGAACAACTAGAAAAAATTTTTTCAAAACACATGGAAGTGCACTTCAAATGTCATGTATTGGGCATGCCCATGACAATCATTGAATGGGAGCATGAACTTTTGACAAATTACTTAACAAATTATTTGAATAAAAAAATCAAAGAAAAGAATATTCCATTAAAGGCAAGGGGGGCTTTTAGTTTATTGACAACCCCCATTAAAGATTCCTTTCAGTTAAAAGAAGAAAAAGAGGCCATTAAAGTGGCTTTAAAGATTTTAAAAGATAAAAAAATCAAACAACTTTTCATAAAAGAAAAACCAAAAGAAATAATTGAATTATTGCCTTCAACAAACAAAGAAATTGATAAAGAAATCCATTCCCTTCACAAAAATTATTCATGGTTGCCTTACATGTACATTGGTCCAGCATGGGAAAAGAGTTACTTTATTGAACAAATAAAAAATTTATTGAGAGATGAAAAAGAATTGCCAAGGCTATTGGAAAAAATGAATAATAGAGTGAAGGAAGTTAAACAAAAGCATAAAAACTTATTTAAGAAACTTTCAATTGATAAAAAGCATCAAATTCTTTTACGAATTTTAAGAGAGAATGTTTATTTAAAAGGATTAAGAAAAGACTCACTTTACTTCTCTTTTTATTCCTATGAACCCTTACTTAAAGAGATTGGAAGAAGGCTTCATCTCTCCTTAAATCAATTAAGGTTTATGTGGCCAAGTGAATTCAGGGAAGCCATTTTAGAAAAAAAATTTGATCCAGATGAATTAAACGAGAGATACAAATTTAGCGTTTACGTTTGCATTAATGGAAAAGACAAAACAGTGACTGGGAAAAAAGCTGAATTTTACGAAAAACAAATCCCTAACCCAAAAGATTATAAAATAACTGAGTTGGAAGGAAGCACAGCTGTTCCGGGGATGGTTAAAGGGGTTGTTAAGATTATTAATGTTCCAGAAGACGTATCTAAAATGAGAGAAGGAGATGTAATGGTCAGCCATTCAACTAACCCTAATTTAGTTCCTGCAATGAAAAAAGCTGGAGCAATCGTTACAGACATTGGGGGCATTACTTGTCATGCCGCAATCGTTAGCAGAGAGTTAAACATTCCCTGCGTAATAGGCACAAAGATTGCCACAAAGGTATTCAAGGACGGGGACCTAATTGATGTAAATGCAAATCACGGCATTGTAAAAAAGGTGAAGAAGTGAGCAGAGAAAATGACTGGTTTTCAATGGAGTCACTTAGAAGAATTAGTCCATTCCATTTAGTCGGCTTTTTCAGGCACTGTTGCGTTGATTTGAATGAGCTTTATGGAATAAGGCTTGATGGGGCCTGCTCTTTTCACGGAAAGAACACCGAGCTTCTCTTCAACAAAAACCAATTCAATAGTGCAGCAAAAAAATCACTTAAAATAATAATTAAGAATCCAAAAATAATGGTTGATGAACACAATAAATTAATCAGGGCAGCCAACAGATACAAGAAAGCTGCACAGAGAATTCTTAGAACTGATTTAAAGAAGCTTTCAAAAAAAGGGCTTGCAGATTTATGCACTGAATACGCAAAAGCATATCATGCTTCCCATGGAAGGTATGGAGGCCACTTGCTTCAGCTAACGGAATTTGAGAACGAGTTATTTACTAAATTCATTCATTCCATTTTAGAGAAAAAAATTAGGAAACACAATTTAACTGAATCTGTGGGAGAAGCTTTTGCGCTTGTTTCGACCCCAGAAAAACTCACAAACATTCAAAAACAGGAAATTGAATTATTCAATCTTTATTTAGAGTTACTGAAAAAACCTAAATCGCTTAAATTCTTCAGAAAGCATTCAGAAAAAGAAATAGAAAAAAAGCTCTCTTCTTTGGATTCATCTTTTTCAAGAAAAATTAACAGACACTGCAATAAATGGCTGTGGCTTCCCTATATGTATGAAGGCCCTCCCTGGGAAAAGAGTTACTTTATTGGAGTTCTTTCTTCCATGGCAAGACAGTACCTCACTGAATCAGAAGTAAACCTAAAAAAAGGGGAATCAAAGGAATTAATTAAAAGAAAAAGGGGATTCATGAAAAAACTCCCTTTAAATGAAAAGGAAAAGATTTATTTCAAGTTATTGTCTGATTCTGTTTACCTCAAGAGCTATAGAAAGGATGTAATGTATTATGCGTGTTTTGCTTCAGAGAAATTATTTTCCGAGGTTGGAAGAAGGTTATTTCTTTCCTTAAACCAGGTAAGGCATTTCATTCCAGGAGAAATAAAACAAGCAATCCTCTCAAACAAATTTTCAATTCAAGAATTAAATAACAGGATTGATTTTACTGTAATTAAATGGATTAACGGAAAAGAAGAAATTTTAACCAAAGAAAAAGCAAGAGCTTTTTTCAACAAAGTATTCAAATCAATGAAGATAAAAAAAGTAAATAAATTAACTGGAAGCACTGCTGTTCCAGGCAAAGTTAAAGGAACAGTGAAAGTAGTCAATCATCCAAATGAAATCTATAAAATGAATAAAGGGGATGTAATGGTCAGCCATTCAACTAACCCTAATTTAGTTCCTGCAATGAAGATTGCTTCAGCAATCATTACAGATGTAGGAGGAGTTACTTGTCATGCAGCAATTGTAAGCAGGGAATTAAACATTCCATGCATTATCGGAACAAAGGTAGCCACAAAGATATTCAAGGATGGAGACAAAGTTGAAGTGAATGCGACAAAAGGAATAATAAGGAAATTGAAGTAAATGTTTAGGAGGTATTATGATGCAATTTGTTTCGCCTTTTAGTAAGCTGAACAGAAGCAGTGTGTCAATTGCCGGAGGAAAAGGAGCACAGTTGGGAGAGATGTACAGTAAAAAAATTCCTGTTCCGAATGGTTTTGCTGTATTGACTGATTCATTCAATTTATTCTTAAAGGAAAATAAATTGGAGGAAGCAATAGAGAAAGAATTGAAGAAAGTAAATGCAAAGAAAACTGATTCAGTGAATAATGCCTCAAAAAAAATCCGTTCAATGATTGCAAGAGGAAAAGTCCCAAAAGAAGTGGAAAAAGCAATTCTCCAACAATTCAATGAATTGAAAGCAAAATATGTTGCTGTAAGGAGTTCTGCTACAGCAGAGGATGCAAAGGATGCTTCCTGGGCGGGAGAACTTGAAACATATACAAATGTAGTGAAAAAGGATTTAGTGGAAAAAGTAAAAACCTGCTGGGGTTCATTGTTTACCCCCAGAGCGATTTTTTACAGGATAGAGAAAAAACTGAAAGGAAAAGAAGTGAGTGTAGGGGTTGTTGTCCAGAAAATGATTGAATCAGAGGTAAGTGGTGTAGCATTTACAGTTAACCCAGTAACCAATAATGAAAATGAAATAATTATTGAGGCAGCCTATGGTTTGGGAGAGAGTGTTGTAGGAGGAACGGTAACCCCAGACAGATACACTGTAAATAAAAAAGAGAATTTCATTGAAAACATTGAAATAAATGCACAGGAAAAAATGATTACATTAGTGAAGGGAAAAGAAAAAGAAATAAAGGTAAAGGATTCAGAGCAGGAAAACCAAAAGCTTTCAGGAGAGCAAATAATGAAGTTATCTGAAATGTGCAATAATATTGAAAGAATCTATAACTTCCCTCAGGACATTGAGTTTGCTTTGGAGAAAAATAAGTTCTTTATTCTCCAAACCCGCCCAATAACAACTCTTAAGTGAATTTTTAAATGAATCCAAGGCGCTTTAATTCTTCTCTCAATTCAGGAACTGACCTGAATTGAATTGCGTGAATCCCTAGATTAGCTGCAGGAGGAAGGTTTTCTTCATGGTCGTCCACAAAAACACATTTATCTGCTTTTACTCTCAATTCCTTTAACATCATTTGATATATTTTTGCATTGGGTTTCGTTACTCCATATCTTCCGGAAACAGCCTTTACATCGAATATTTCATCCAAACCGAATTTCCTTTCAAACAACTTATACGCTTCCCAGTTAAGGTTAGAGCACACGCCCACTAACCGATTCTTCCTTAATTCCCTTAATAATTCCTTGAAGCCAGGCCTCATAAATATTTCTTCTGTATAGAATTCCCCTGAAAAAACCACTCCTCCCAGATCAAATACCACTGCTGAATCCAGATAGAATTTCCTGTAACCTCTGACAATAATAACTACAAAAGAAGCAATAATATAGGTTGCAACCAGAATTACTGCCAATTCATATAAATTCTGAAAATTGAATCTTCCGGTTGAATAAAGAAAGGCTATAAAGACAAAAGTAAGCAGTACTCTCGACAATGAAAGCCTGAAAAAACTCCTTAACTGCATTTGAACTCAAAAGAATAATAGTAGAAGTGTTATTTTAAGTTTTACCTAAATCGCTCTTAAGGCAGGAAATCCTTTGATTTGATTTTTTCAGGGAGATACGTTTCAGTAATAAACCTTATTCCTTTCTTGCTTAAGGCTTCCAATTCCAGCTTTATTTCTCTTTCCTTCATTAACTTGAATTCCTGCTGCCATTCCTTTTTCTTGAACCATTCATATTCTTTCATTTCGTTTAATCTTTTTACATCCAGTTTATTTAATTTAATGGTTACTTCTTTTGGAATCTTGAATGTATCAACATCACTCACTGTCAATCCAATGTATTTAGTGCTGGGGGTAGCTAACTTTTCCTCAGAATAACTTAGAGAAATTGACCCTTGCTTTATTACAGAATAAATATACATCCCCCAAGGGTCAGCATCCATTAAGGCATATACAGGCAATTTTTCTTCTCTGTTCAGTCTCTGCACAAACCTTCTTTCCGCCCTGGAAGGCTGGCCTCTTCCAGTAATAATAATGCATTTATTCTTCTTCCAGAACAAGTCTTCATTAAACCTCTTCCACACAGCATCCTTTTCAATGAACAACACATATTCAGCATCAATGTCCTTTATCTCTATCCTGTCAGGTTCAACATTTGACGGAACCCCCCATCCACCTGAACCCATTTTATTTAAATCAATTGTATCCTTTCCGTCCTTTATCTTCATATTCCCAGTAATAACTCCCTTGGAGGAAGCAGAAAGATGAAGTTCTTCCCTTAAAAGATTCAAAGAAGCTTCAATGTCCTCCACAATTGGATCACTTTCACTCTGATCTTCGAACGTGTTCTCATTTGTTCCCTCTATTGTATGCTTTAATGCATAATATAAATCCCTGATAGAAATCGTTGCTTTTTCATCAATCACTTTCCTTATCTCTGATGCAACAAGCATTGTCTGCATAAACTTTCTTGTATGAGCAATATTAAGGAACTGCCTTGAACTCTTCTTATCCCCAAGCTTGATTGTTTTACTGTTCTTATCAAAATAAATATTTCCTAAAGTCCTTACAGGCAATTCATAGGATGGATTCTCCCCGTTCATTATCTGTTTATAGATTGATTTTCCCGCCCCAGCAAGTTTTTCCTGTACTTCCTTGTCCTTATCCTTCCCCGACTTATTTGCCATTCCTCAATCACCCTTTCTTTTTTCCTTTTTTGGATTTCTTTTCCTTCTTTTTTTCCTCTTTCTTTACTTCTTTCTCTAATTGTTTTTCTATTTCTTCGTCGCTAACGTCATTCACTTTGTTTTCTTCTTCTTCTTCCTCTATCTTTAATCTTTTCATTACAATATTCAATAATTTTTTCTCTATCTCTGCCTTTGGTTTCCCTGTCATTTCAGAGACAGCTAATGCGACTTCTGTTGCATACTTCAAGTACATTCTCTTCTTTTCCAGTTTTTCTTTTTCCTTTCTCTTTCCGACAATGTGCCTTGCAATCCTTCTTGCGGCATCCATTAATGCAAGCCTTAATTCCTCCACTACCTCTTCTTCGTCCGCAATTGCCTGTTTTCCAGCAGAAGTGTAGGGCACATACACAGAAATAAAGTTAACGAAAATAGTCAGAGGGGCATTATCAATGTCCTGTACTCCATACCTCTTCCATTCAATTGAATTCACTGCTTTGGTTATTGCGCAAGCGCCTCCATCAAACAATAATGGAGCCCTGTTTGCGAACCTCATTATCTCCATTCTCTTTAATTCTTCTATTCCCTCTTTCTTTTCGTTGTTTCCGTTTGTTGATCTTCCTGCCTCTCCTCCAAATGCAACAGCTACTTCTACCTGAAATGGAAATCCCCCGGAATAAACCTGCGGTTTCCTTGTAATAACACTCAGAAATTCTGGTTTAACAATTGATTCAAGTGAAGTCTTGATTCTGTGCTCTCCAATAGGCCTTAATGCATCCACTCTTGGGGCAATGAACTGGATTTCCTTGAATGCTTTAACGATTTCCTCTGCCTCTTCCCATCCAATTTTCCTTGGATCCTTATTCATGTCGAAAGTTATTTTCCTACTTATTTCTTCCACTGCCTTGTCTCCCATTCTATCAAATTCATTCTTCAGGAAAGAACCAACCTTCCTTGAATCAGAGTACTTTGCAAGAGTAATTAATTCATCTACTGTTACACCTCTTGGATGAGGTTTGACTGGAGTAGGCTTTTCCGGTATGTCATTTAAACTTCTCTTGAAAACAGTTTTCTCTCCAAAAGGATCAACAAAAGTAATCTGTGCATGAGGATTGGCTATTGCAGTCCTCCTCAAATACTCTAACGGGCCTTGTTCTGAAACCCTGTACAATACATCCTTGAATTTTGCCTGTATAGCCAAGCCCTGAAATTGTTTTTCTATGTCCTTCAAGTTAATTATTTTTGGTTCATTCTTTTTTGGGTCAATAGTTAATTCCAAAGAAAAAGTCTTTCCCTTTCCTGTCCCACTGATTACCTTTACCGGCTTTCCAGTGGTAATCTGTGAAAAGAGTGTAACTCCAGCAGCTCCAATGCCTTGCTGGCCTCTTGATTGAACCATTCTGTGAAACTTGGTTCCAGCAAGAAGCATTCCCAATGCCTTTCCAACAGTTTCTTTTGTAAGTCCTGGGCCATTATCCTTTACTGTTAATTCATAGTACTCTGTTCCAAGTTCAGACATTTTTATTTCCAAGTCTGGGAGTATTTTTGCTTCCTCTGTTGCATCAAGTGAGTTTGTACAATACTCGTGTACAATTGTTGTTAGTGTCCTGATCTTTCCATACAATCCAAGCATCTGTCTGTTCTTCTTGAAGAATTCAGCCACACTGTGCTCTCGGAAATCCTTTGCTAACTCTTCTGCAGTAATCGGTCTCTCAACTTTCTTTTCCTCTGTTTTAACTTCTTTCTCTCCCGCCATTAAATCACTTCAATTAAAGTTCAAATTTTTTTCTTTCTTTTCTTGCAAGAAATGCATGAGCTGTCTTGTGTGAAGCCCCTCCTAAAAGCAGGTCAACTGCCTTCCTTGCATTTTCTATGTTATTCACCTTTCCTATTATTGCAATCGTTTTACCGTAAACAGAGACAAGGCAGTTGGTTTTTTCCTCTATTTCTTTTCTTGCTTTTCCCTTTCTTCCAATCACTCTTCCTCTCTTTGTCTTAAGCATTTTTTCTGATTTTCCCAGTTCTTCTTTTAAGTCAATTATCTCCAGTGTGTTTTCTTCGTTCTTCAATAAAAAAGCGTGTTCAGGGGAAAAACCCCTTCCAATAGCCTTAATAATATTCAGTGCAATATAAAAATTTATTGCATTCCCTTCCTCTGCCGAAACATCAATGTCCCCATCTTCACTATCAACCTCAATTTTTGTATTGGTCAACTTTTCAATCTCTCTTTTTGTTTCTCCATTCGTTCCAATAACCACTGCAATCCTTTCCTTCGGGATTTTAAGGTATTCTTCAAGCATCTTAGGATTCCCACAAGACAAAGCCATTAATCAATAAAAACCACTGTTTTTTTTCCTCAAAAAACAGGCAAATTCCACTAATATATATATTATAAAAGCAAAGGGTTTTTAAGATGAATTACAGCCTTTCCTTTGCTTCCTTTATTTCTCTGTAAACTTCCTCGTAATCCTTCTCCAATCCTTTTTTAGTGAAGTACTTGCTCACATTCCTTGCGTCTCTCTCAAAGAATTCCCTTGCCTTTGGATGAGTTGTAAGTACCCCTTGACCTATATCAATCAATACTAATTCCTCTTCTCCTTCCTCTGTCTCATTAACCAGTACATTATACTCAGATAAATCTGAATGAATTAAATCAGTCTTATACATTCTTGCAATCCATTCAATTATTGTTGAATAAGCTTTCTCCAAATTTCTCACACCAACTTCTTTCATTGTTTTTGCTGCTTCTCCTTCCTTGCTTCCAATGAATTCCATTACCAATGCATTCTCTATATAACCTATTGCCAATGGAACCCTTACTCCTGCATTCCTTGCTTTCTCCAGGTTCTTTGATTCCTTTCTAGTCCAGGCAAAAACCAATCCCCTTCTGTCCTTTGGAACATGCTTGAATCTTTCATCTCCTGCAATATAATTAATCATGTGCTTGAAGTCAGTTGTAAGAGTCTTATAGATTTTTACTGCCCTAAAATTTCCTGCCCTGTCTCTCGCTCTAAAGACATGCGCTTCCTTTCCAGTGGAAATAACAAATTCAATATGGTCAATGAATCCACGCAATGCAAGTTTATGCACTGCAGCAATGGTTGAAGAGTCAAAAACTTTGGCAAAAATTTTCTGGGTTCTCTCTTCAGGAACATACTTCTTTAGGGAAATAATTTCTTCTTTCATGGAAAAATAATTAGGTTACGAAGTCTTTTTATGATTGTGGGGCTGATTGAATGACTGACCGTTTTTTCTTTTTTATTTCAAACATTACGATTGATATTATGATTAGTGTGATTATTGTTGCCGTTATTATTGCTGTCCAGTTGAGTTCATTTGTTTTTAGAGGACAGTCTTGAGGGCAGACTGAAGGACTTTCTTCTGTGTCGCATACATTGTTTCCACAAGAACTTTTTGGGGTTTCTTTTATTGTTTTTATTTCTTGTTTTTGTGTTTTGTATCCTTCTTTTAGTGCTATTATGTTTGTCAGGTTTTTTCTTGCTGTGAATAAGGTTATTCCTTTTTCGTTTGTTGTTCTTTCCAACAAACCGTATTTTATTCTAACGTCTTTCACTGGATTTCCTTTTCCGTCAACTACTTTTACTTCAAAGGTTTTTCCTTCAATTAGTTCCTCTGAAATAATTATTTTTAGTGTTATTTCTTTCGGTACTTCTGTCAAGCAGTCTTGCGGGCAGCTTTCAATTGTTTCTGTTGTATCGCATACATTGTTTCCGCATAAACTGGTTCCTGTTGGTTCTATTATTACTTGAATTGTTTCTGTAATAAAACCTTGTTTGGTTACAGTAATGCTTGTTTCGTTTAATTTTGCCGTGAATGAAACTGTTCCGTTTGAGTCTGTTGCTTTTTTTTGTTTTGCGTATTCTGCTGTTGCGTTGTTTACTGGAATGCTTGTGCCTTTTCTTAGTATTGTTATTGTGAATTCTTTTCCGTCAATCAAGTAATCTGGAGTTTTTATTGTGAAGTTGTATTGGCTTCCTCCTCCGCCACCCCCTCCTCCCCCGTTTCCTCCAGGGCTTCCCCCGCAACCGGAAATTGGAGTGAAAATGCAGGAACCATTAGAACAGGAATCAGTAGTGCAGTCATTGCTGTCATTGCATGTTATTCCACAGCAGGAATCATTTTTTGTGCAAGAACCCCAAATATTTTGGTCTGTGCAAGTTTGTGTTCCGGCACAACTTTCAATTGTGCATGAGCGTGTTTGGCTTGCATTACAGTCTCCGCAAGCTCTTGTTTCGGTTATAGTGTAATTGTTTGCATCGCAATAGTTTAAGTCATTGCAAGTTCTGTTTTGTGTTTCATTCAAGCATTGAGTCCATTCACTGCAATTCCAGTCTGAAATGCATGCATTGTTTACATCCACTGTTATTGGAGTGCTTGTAGTGGTATTGTTTGCGTAGTCTCTTGCTACTACAGTCAAGTTATGATCTCCATTAGAAACCAAACCAGTGTTCCAAGAAACACTGTAAGGAGTTATACTGTCTTCTGTGCCTAGATTATTTCCGTCAACTTTAAACTGAACTCCAGCAACTGCATTATTGTCAGAAGCACTGGCAGTAATAGTTATAGTGCCAGAAACAACAGCTCCATCCAAAGGAAAATCAATGTTTACAGTTGGGGGAATGCTGTCTACTGCAGCTGTTGTAGTTCCGTTTGGCACATTGCTTAAGTCTGACCAGTTAGAGTTATCGTCAACTGTTTTTAAAGCAAAATAGTAAGTAGTGCTGGGATTCAAGTTATTGACAGTAATTGATTGAACAGTTCCAGCTGCAAGAGGGACAGGCTCGCCAGAAACTTGAACCGCAGAGGACCAATTAGAAGAATTAATCACTGAAGTAGAATACCTTAAATCATACTGGAAAGCAGTTCCAATATTTCCATCATCTCCAGGAGCAGTCCACTTCAAAAAAATACTATTAAATGTAACACTAAAAACATTCAAGTCAGTCACATTACCAGGAGGAGTGGTATCACCAAAAATATTGTTCACATTCACCGTCACAGGGTTGCTTGTGGTTGTGTTTCCTGCGTAGTCTCTTGCTGTGGCTTTTAGAGTGTGATTTCCGTTTGATGTTGTGTTTGTGTTCCAGTTTGTACTGTAAGGGCTTGTTGTGTCTTCTGTTCCTGTATTGTTTCCGTCTATTTTGAATTGTACTCCTGCTACTGCATTGTTGTCTGATGCTGAAGCCGAAATTGTAATGGTTCCTGATACTGTGGAGCCGTTTGCTGGGGAGGTGATTGATGCTGTGGGTGGAGTGTTGTCGGCGTTATTGACGTTGACTGTTATTGGATTGCTTGTGGTTGTGTTTCCTGCGTAGTCTCTTGCTGTGGCTGTTAGAGTGTGATTTCCGTTTGATGTTGTGTTTGTGTTCCAGTTTGTACTGTAAGGGCTTGTTGTGTCTTCTGTTCCTGTATTGTTTCCGTCTATTTTGAATTGTACTCCTGCTACTGCATTGTTGTCGGAGGCATTGGCTGTGATTGTTATTGTGCCTGATACTGTGGAGCCGTTTGCTGGGGAGGTGATTGATGCTGTCGGGGGGTTTGTATCAGGCAAGGCAACAGAAAAGGAAATCAAGTAGTCGTCAGTGTTAGCGTTTCCTGCTTGATCAATGCATTTAACGTAATAGTTGTAAATGTTCCCATTTTGTAATCCAGTTACAAGAGTGGAGTGAGTTGTTCCTCCTGTAGTAGAAAATGCGTTGCTCATTGATGAATAAGAAATCCCAGGGGACATTGAATACTTGCAGGTTGCGTTCTCGTTGGTTGTTAAAGAAACTGTTGTTTGAGTGGTTCCTGCTGGGAGAGTTCCTGAAGGTTGGCCATTGTTTCTAACTGGAGGGGTAGTGTCTGATCCATTTGCTGTATAATTCACATACAATATTGGTTTGTAAGTATCAGTACCTATGTCCCAAGTATAAGTCTCAAATGTAGAACCAGACAAGCACTTAAAGAGAAACATTATTGCGTTTCCACTCTGCCAATTATCCCTGTTAACTATCTCTTGTATTAAAGTCTTAAGCTCAGGAGTGGAGTGCCTTATGTAAGGGTTAGCAAACTCTTCATCCCAAGATACAAGGGCAGTAGTTCTCCTATTCCATCTCTCACTCAAATCAAAACCATGTCCATTATAAGTACAGCCGCTTTGGATGACAGTAGCATTATCTGCGTCCTCGCTTGCTATTTCAACTATAACATGATTGTATATCCCTCCCCATCCATGAAGACTTATGTATGCAGAATTTATTGTAGCTCCTTTAGGGATAGTTAAATTTGGGATTCTATATGCCCCGCCCCACCTGTACCACGGAAAACCAGCCTGTAATTCCACATAAGTATAATTGGTGTTAACGCAACCTTCGCCGCCTGTAGCTTCTTGTCCATCGTCTTCACTTTGGCCGCCATATAATTGCAGTTGTACTGTGTCAGCATTCACTTGAATACAAAAATAGATGATTGTCAAGACTATAAATATAAAAACAATTTTTTTCATTTAGCTATTGAATTAGGCATTGATTATTTATAAATCTTTTTAAAAATAGAACAAAACCATTTAAAACCAAGTGATTACGAAAAAATTAAATAGGAAGGTTTTTTAAGAGGCCTTTTTTCTCCAAATGGCTTTTCTGTACTCCCAGATATCTCCACACAATGTCTGCCTTTATTGGCTGGAAATCCCATAACTTTATTACAATTAAGTCTCCTTCCCTTATCCACACCCTTTTCTTTAATTTTCCTGGAATCCTGCACATTCTTTCCTGTTTGTCTTCACACAATGCCCTTATCTGGTTGGTTCCATGCAATTGAGTTGCAATTGCAAACATCTCTCCATCATTTCTTCTCGGCAGCCTAATCCTTGAAACAAGCTCTTCGTCACTTAACTGCACTCTTCTTTTATCCAATTATTTTTACACCTTGTATATTTGAACATGAGGAACATTTTTTATTCTAATCACGTCTTCCTCTAAAACAATTCCTTCCCTTAAAGCAATTCCCACTGCCTTCTCTCCAATCAGGTTGGCGGAATCACTTTCCCTCAACAATTTTTTCAAT
>JBDRIL010000062.1:0-15112 GCA_043815885.1 archaeon
GGAAGAAAGGTATTAATGGATATAGCTAACCCTCATGTAATACTGATTTGTGGAAAGAGAGGGGGAGGAAAGAGCTATAGCATGTCTGTATTGCTTGAAGAATTTGCCAGGCAGCCATTCAGTGTAAAGAAAAGGATTTCAGTTATTGTGATTGATACTGTCGGGATTTTTTGGACTTTAAAGATTCCGAATAAAGAAGAAAAAGCCGAATTATTTAACTGGGATTTAACTCCACAGGCAACAGATGCAAGGGTATTGGTTCCAAAAGGAAAGATTTCTTTCTATAAAGAAAAAGGAATCCCGATTGACGGAGCATTCACTCTAAAAGCATCAGAATTGGATGCAGAGGAATGGCTTGCTTTATTTGGCCTTTCATGGAAGGAAGAAGAGGGAATCCTTATTTCAAGAGTGATTGAAACACTTAAATCAAAACTTGGAACTAAATATGATTTAAATGAAATAATTGATTTAGTTAAGAAAGACAAGGAATCAGATAAGAGAGCAATTCAGGCAGTAATCGGAAGACTGAAGGTAGCAAAGAACTGGGGTTTGTTTGATAAAGAAGGAACTAAAATAAAGGAAATAGCTGAACCAGGAAAAATAACAATAATTGATGTCTCTGCTTACCGCCAAGCAATTGGAATGGAGGGAACAAGAGACATTATTGTTGCATTGCTTGGAAAAAAATTATTCGAGGAAAGAATGCTTTACAGAAAAGAAGAGGAAGTAAAACTGATTAAAGGATTAAAGAAAGAATCAACAATGCCGATAGTATGGATGATGATAGATGAAGCCCACATGTTCATGCCCAAAGACGAACCAAACATTGCTCTTAAAGTATTGCTTGAATGGGTCAGGGTAGGAAGACAGCCAGGACTAAGTCTAGTCCTAGCAACCCAAAGACCAAATAAACTGCATCCTGATTGTATTTCCCAGTGCGATTTATTCATGAGCCACAGAATGACCTCCCAATCAGACATTGAAGCAGTCTCTCAATTACGTCCCTCTTACCTTCACTCAAACTTTGATAAATTATATCAGGAAATGCCCAAATCAAAGGGATTTGCATTAATTCTGGACGACAATACAGAGAATCTATGGCTAGTGAAGGTCCGCCCAAGATTTTCCTGGGACGGAGGCGTTACAGCCTCTGCCTTTACCGAATAAGAATTAAATACTTGTTGCTGTTTTTAATTATTTAAGTGAATTGAATGGCTCGATTTTGTCTTAAAGAAATACCTGGAGCTAGCAAAAGCCGTCGAACAAAAGCCAGAAGGGAGTTTGCGGGGCTACCGACAGAAGTTATTACAATTAAAGTTTCAGGTTTTAAATTACTCAAACTAAGGCGTGGTCAAATTATAATTAAAATGAATTCATTGGTTAGTAAAAAAGATCGTCTTGGTGGGGAACTTTCTAAGAAGGAACAAGCCCAATTAGATGCTTTGAAAAGAGAAGTAGAAAAAAGAAAACTTGGGCAAAGAAGAGAACATGAATACAGGGTAGCATTTCCTAATGGTCGACAAATATATCTCCCTGCTTCGGAGATTGACGCAATGATTGAATTTTTTAGAGCTAAAGAAAAAGAAAGAACTCTTTCAGCAAAAGAAAAAATTTGTTTTTCTGCATTAGTTTCAGCTAAAAAAAATAAATAATCATTTTTTTGAAGTGAATTATTTATGTCGAAAAAGATTGTCGTGTGTTTTGGAGGGAATGCCTTAATTAGAGAAGGGCAGAAGGGAACTGTTTATGAGCAGTTTGCTAATACCCGTGAGTCTCTAGAGGGAGTGGTGGAATTAATCCGGAGAGGGCATAAGATTGTATTGACTCACGGGAACGGCCCTCAAGTGGGAAATATTGTTATCAGGACAGAGGAGGCAGAGGGAAAGGCATATTATATTCCTTTAGGGGTTGCAGTAGCAGAATCACAGGGAGAAATCGGGTATATGATTGAACAAAGCCTGCAGAATAAATTAATGCTTGAAAAAATAAACAAGAAAGTAGCGACTGTTTTAACACAGGTGATTTGTGATAAAGATGATGCGTCAATAAAAACCCCGACAAAACCAATTGGACCATTCTATGGAAAAGAAAAACTTGATGATTTTAAAGAACATAAAATCAAGTTTGTGGAGGACAGTGGAAGAGGCTACAGGAGAGTAGTGCCTTCTCCAATTCCGCTTGAAACAGTTGAAAGAGAAATAATAAAGAAATTAGTTGATTCAGGCATAATAGTGATTGCCTGTGGTGGAGGAGGAATGCCTGTATATGTGGAAAAAGACGGAAGACTGGAGGGAATTGACGGAGTAATTGACAAGGATTTGGCTTCAGCTGTACTTGCAACAGAAATTCAGGCAGAAGAAATGCATATCCTTACATCAGTAGAAAAAGTAGCATTGAATTACAATAAACCAAACCAGAAATTCATTGATAAAATGACAATAAAAGAAGCAAAGAAATACATGAAAGAAGGGCATTTTCCTTCAGGAAGCATGCGTCCAAAAATACAGGCATCAATTGATTTCCTTGAAAAAGGCGGAAAAAGAGTAGTCATTACATCGATAAATAAATTAGTTGAAGGAATGGAAGGAAGCACCGGAACAGAGATAGTGAAATAAACTATTTCTTTGAATAATACTTTCCAATAATGTATTTTGCTCCGAATTCACTCACTGAAGCCACTTTAAGGGATTTTCCATGATCTTCAATTAATCCCTTGTTTTTCAGATGTTTTAAAATTTTCTTGAACTCAGTCTTTTTCTTGTATTGTTTGGAGAATTCCTCGAAATTTATTCTCCTTTTAATCAGAAAAACATTCTTGTAGGAATTCTTTATGATTAATCTGTCATACATTTCAATTAGAACCCTGTCCTCAATTGATTGAATCTTGTTCTTATCAAGCATTAGAAAAACCAACTCTGCTAAAAAAGAAACAGGCCAACAAAAACCCCTTAAATCTAATCCATAGACAATAAACGAACAAAAATACCAAAAGATATATCAATAAGAAGCAATTAATAACTATTTATATATCTTTTGCTTTATATTATCTTTATGCGTAGAAAATCCATTACAATTGTTTCTTCAATCACCAAATGCCTGGAGAAGAACCCTGGATTGGCTTTGCCTCCTACAAGGATTGCAAGCCTTGCAGGACTTAACTATCATGCATGCAAGACTTACCTGCATTTAATTGAAAGCATTCAGGAAATGCCCAAAATACAGGTAATAAAGACTCCACGAGGAGAGATATTCAAAATAGAAATGACTGCCCTTCCGCTGGAAGAACAAAAGGAAATATTGAAGGAAGAATTTGGAATGAAGCACTCTAAGACAGATGAAGTGTATATTGCTCTTCTTGAAAAAAAGGCTTTTAATCTAAAATCAGCGGTTAAAATAAAAATGAATTCAATAATAGAGAAAGCCCTGAAGCTGGGGCACTTAAAGAAAACAAGGGAAAATAAGGTGTATTTAACAAAAGTCGGAAGAATAATTGCAAAAGGAGCAAAGGAATTGTTTCTTGAAGATTAATCCTCTGAATACTTTAGATTCATTTCTTTTGCTAACCTGTCTATTCTTTTTATTCTTGTATTGTCTCCTTCTATTGCAATTGCATTTTCATTCCTGAATACTACCTTCAGTAACTCGTTCTCCAGCCTGCTGTTCTTGAGGATTCTTTTCTTTTCAAGGTAATTCAGTAAATCCATTAGTTTTTCTGTCAGAACAATCAGTGAATGCTGTCCGCTTACTTCAAGCTTTAATTCATTTTCAATTGAATTCAATTCAACTGTTCCAATGAATTCAGGCTTAAAGGAAACAGAGTTAATTGCAAACAATGGATACATTGCTTCAAGAAAGTTCTTCATTGCCTTTGAGTCAGGAAAAAAGTAATTTCTGTTTGTACGGAATTCCTCCAGAAAGAGGTTTGCCCTTACTGCGTCTTCCTCAAATCCCTTTAAGCTTTTCCTTAACTCTGAAAGCAGTGAATCCATTTTCTTGTAAAGCCCAAGAACATTTTTTTCCTTTATTAGTTTCTTTGAAATAGGATTAATTGAAGGATTCTCTTCTCCGATTCTTTCAATTGAAAGAATTCCATTGTAAACAGAAGCAATTCCTTTATTCAGTTCCTTTAGTTCTTCCAGTGCCTTATTGGTTCTGTATAATTCCTTTTCAACTTCCTTTAATGTCTCCCTTACCTTAGCGTTATCATCCAAAGAATATCTCCCCCAAGAAAAAGAATGATAGGAACTATTTTTTAATTATTCTCTCAAAACCCTTTTCTTATGGATAAAGATACTGTTGCTTGCATAAATCTTGTCCATTTCCATGAATTCAATTGGTTCAGCAGTTTCAGGGTTTCCGGTAATCATTTCATTAATTAAATTATTTTGATTCAATACATAGTCAATTCCATACTTATCCAGAATGCTGTAATCCTTTTTCTTAAGGAAACTGAATGAATCATTCAGCTTTGCTTCATCTGCATACTCTACATACAGGTCAGCCAATACAGTTCTTTTCCCAAAGAATGCAACATTGTGCCCGTAAAGCGGGTCTGCAAGAATTCTCGAATTGGATGAAGAATTATCTTTAAGGAAATTAATCGGCTGAACCATTGAATTCGGAACAGTTATTCCTGGAACTAAAAGAAGGGAAATAACTACAATGATTAATAAAATCAATGAAAACATTCTTGCAGTCAATTCATTGAAGGAATTCTTTGTATTGAAGTAGGTTAAAATGAATAAAGCAATAATGAATGAAGAAAAGATGTTCCATCTCCATGTAATGAATAACTGGACAGCAACAGAAATAATTATTGCAATCAAAAGCTTCTTTTTATAGGAATCATAGAATAAATTCTTTCCCCTTATTTTATCCCATACATCGAATGAAAGCATTACAGCAATAAAGAACAGGGTTAAACCTTCCTCCAGCAATGAGAGTTCTAATGGCAGCTTAACCAAATAACCCCATTGCTCTGGCCTTATCTCGTAGGGCTGTCCAAAAAGCAATAAATTAGGCAGGAACAATGCAAGAAAAACCACAAAACCAATAATGATTGTTTTCATGAAATGCTTCCATTCAATCTTTCTTGAAATAAGCGGATAAGTGAAAATAAATCCCAGAAGCAATGGAATCTGTATAAAGGAAGTGACTCCCAAAAGCAATCCGGAAAACCAGTGGTCCCTGTTTTTAATCAGTAAAGCCAGTGCAATCAAAAGGAATGCAAGAGAAAAAAGATGCCTGGGAGTAAAAGTCGTATCAGGGAAAATGAACAGGTTTCCAATCAATAAAATGAATGCCACTGCCCTTAGTTCTTTCCTGAATCCAAGTGCGTCAATCAAGAAATAAACGGAAAAAAAGAAGAAAAGGTTTCCCAACAACAGAATCAATGCAAATAATCCTGCTTCACTCAACCCAGTAATCCATGAAAAACCTGCATTCAATAAAAAATAACCCGGAACAAAGGAAAAACCTCTTCCCAGATAACTCAATGAATCTATTGAAGGAACAGCGAACTCTTCTGCAACCATTTCAGCTCCCCTTTCATAGAATACACTGAAGTTAGTGAAATGATTCAGGGAAATGAAGTGGAAGAAGATTGCAACAAATATAATGAATAAAAGAACCGAGATTTCCAGTAATGAAAAATTTCTGATAAACTTATCTTCATAGCTTAACCTGAATCTTTTCCTGAATAAGGCAATCAATACAATTAATTCCACTATTAAGAGTATTATAAATGAAAAAAGATTCAATAACTTAAGCTGATTCAATACAAATCCATTGATTATGATTAAAACAAATAATGAAGCAAAGGAAAGAGCCATTTTTTCCGCAAATCCCTTGGAAGAAAAGACAAAGGAAGAAAAAACAAACAATCCAATAATCAGAATCAATAACCCAACAATGAAATGCATCCTGAATTTTTCCTGCACAGTAATGCTTTCACTGTTCTCTTTCCCAAGAAAAACCACTTTTACTTCATTTTCTCCTTCCCTTAAATCAATTCTTTCAATGAATTCCTCTTCTCCTTCTTCCGGATACACTCTTCTTTCCAGCTCTCCATTAACAAATATTTCCACTGGCTCAAACTTGTTCCCAGAAGAATTTACCTTAAACCTTAATTCCTTTCCAGTCAAGGAAATTATCTGAATTGAGGCTTTCTCCTCTTTAATTCCTTCCTCTTTCATTAAATGATAAAATAATTTATGCTCTCCTACAAGAATCTCAACCAGATTTTCTCCTTCCTTCAGCTCATTTGCATTAAAGCAATATCCCTTCACCATTCTTTCCTTTACAAGAACTGATTCATTCAATAGCAGTTCTTCATTAGAAACAGCCATTACTTCAATTACTTTTCCTTCCCCGAATTCAATTGGCTCAAAAAGCAACTTAAAACAGCTTTCCCCGGAAGAAAGTTTTTTATCAAAGGAAATCAATCCTACACTCAATTCCTGGGGCTTATAAGCAAATTCCCCCCAGTAATTGCTTGCAGTCACTCCAATAACGCTTAAAACCAGTAAAACCACTAGAAAAGCCATTTCTCTTGAGTACTTCATAAATTCAAATTGTATGGAAAGGAATTTAAAAAAAGAGTGGACTCTATTTAAATTATGGAGAAAAGAACAAGAAGCTTTTTAATTCTTGCCATTATATCTGCAGTGCTTTTACTGTTATTTTTTGTAAATGACTTAATTCACTCCATTCTTTATGCAATTACAAGGGAATTAATTGGAGGCCTTTCAAGCGGGAAAACAATCCTTTTACTCTCATGGTTTATGGTGAATCCATTAATCAGCATCCTCTTCCTGAATTCATCTATCCCGAAAAAAATCCTTAAATACAAGGATTTACTGCTTAAAATATTCATTCTTTCCCTGATTGCAGGCTTTCTGCTTTCTGCAGCACAATACACTTATTTTTCTCTTTCATTTAATTCATACGGGCCTTTTGCTGCACTTACAATGGAGGAAGGATACATTAACTGGGAGGCCTCTAATGCATTGCATAATCACTTCCCTAAAGCAGCCATTTACTTCATTGAAAAATCCCTTGGATTCAGTATTGGAAACAAATTCGATGACGGAAAACCCCTCTACCTTATTTTCCCCAATCCAGAGCCATGGGCAATAGTATTCATAATCATTACCTCAATAATCCTTGTTTCTGGATTGCTTCACATTAACTCTCAAGTAAAAAAAATAAGTTTATTTGATTACCTCTTATTCCTTTTAGCATTCATTGCAATAACAGTTAATGTCATTGACGGAGGAATCGGCTCCAGTACAGCCTTTGCTCCATTCTTTTTCCTCTTTCTCTATATTTCAAGGAATTATTTCTCGCTAAAAAACAAAATCCTTCAAGCACTCCTTCCATTGCTTTTTCTTTCTCTATTCTTCCTTTCATTCACTCTATTGATTCAGGCTGACCTCATCCATGAAACACTCTCTCTTCCATTCGCTTTATTCATTGCAGTTCCATTTTACTTCTATGAATTAAAGAAACAAAAACAACTGAATTTCAGCTGGCTGAATACAGCATTAGTAATCCTTTTCCTTATCTCTTCCTGTTTCGCTTTAATGAATCTCAGTAATTTTGCTTTCGGAAGAGAAATAACTGATTTAAGGCCTGAAGCGTCTCTTCAAGACTCCTTTAAAGGAGGAGGAATTTTCTTTTATGGTTTGCCAAGAGAAATGTCCCTGCAACAGCTTAATTCCGAATTGAATCCTTACGGAGAAATAATTGAATCCTACAAGAATGGATGGACTGCATATGCGAGAATTGTTCCATTCAAGCCATTCCGCACAGGAGAACTGGAGAATAAATTAACCCTAGAACTCAATCCTTCCACTTATTTCTTTGCAGTTGAAAACGTTCCCCTGCCGCAAAGAGAAACTCTGGTAATTCACTGGTTCAGGGAAACCGATTCAACTGAATTCCTCAGAGATGAATTCCTTGGAATAAAGGTAATAGAAAGAAAAGAACTGAAAGAAGAGAATAAAACAGAAATCACAATTGACTCAAAAATCGATCTTCCTTGGCAGATGCTTTCAGTTCTAACAGAAATAAGGGAAAACGGCTTCAAAGGAAAACTGCTTGTAAGCCTGAAATAAAGTGGGCCCGGGGAGAATTGAACTCCCGACCTACACCGTGTGAAGGTGTTGTCCTACCACTAGACCACGAGCCCAAACCGCAAATCGGTTTACGCTTACAGCGTCGGGGTATCTTCGATACCCCATAAACTGAATGTTATCAGTTCACGCAAACCGCCACTGTCGGTTTACGCCAGTGTACTACTTTCAGTAGTACGTGCTTCGCACCTATTATTTCCTTCCTACTTTAACTTTTTAAACACTAAAGTAATTCAATTATCTTATGCCTCAAAAACCGGTTGTTTCAGTAATGGAATGCAATGAATACGATTTAATTAAGGTAAAGGATTCCTTAAAGAAAGGCTTCCAGAAATTAGGAGGATTGAATAAATTCATTAAGGAAAACGAAAGAGTGCTCATCAAACCAAATGTATTGGGGCCGTTTCCTCCGGAAAAAAATGTTACAACTCATCCAGTTATTGTTCAGGCGTTAATTCAGTTAGTAAAGGAAATTAATGCAAAGCCATTTGTTGCTGAATCCGCTGGAATAATGGAAGACTTCGGCACAACAAAGGCAATGGAAAAAGCAGGAATACTTGAATTAGAGGCAAAAGAAAGAATTCCAGTGAAATCCTTTGAGGAAACAGGATATAAAAAAATAAGGATTAAAGGAAACAAGCTCAATGAATTCTTTATCCCAAATGACGTAATTAAATCCAATAAAATAATTTCTGTTCCAAAGTTAAAGACTCATTTAAATACCTTGTATACCGGAGCAATAAAGAATTCCTTTGGTTTTGTTCCCTTAAAGTACAGAAAAAAAGCCCATTCATTCAAGAAAACAGAAGAATTCTCTGAAGCAGTAGTGGACATTTTTTCCGTCAGAAAACCTGACTTAATTGTAATGGATGCAATTGAATCAATGGAAGGGGAAGGCCCTGTGAGCGGGAAAAAAGTCAATACCAATCTTCTCCTCCTTTCAAATGACGCAGTTGCTTTGGACAGGGTTGCAATAGATTTAGTTGGTTTCAGGGAAGAAGAAGTGCATCATGTAAGGATTGCAGGAGAGAGAGGTTTAGGCGAAACAGATTTAAATAAAATAAAATTATTTACCCCAAAAAACCTAAAGAAATTCAGTTTCTCTAAGCCTTCTACAGTAATTTATGAGGGAAGGATTCCCTCTCCACTGAGAAGAATTGCAATTGAAATGATTACCCCTAAACCCCAAATAAACAGGGATAAATGCATTTCATGCCTTAACTGCGTAAAACACTGTCCAGTAAAAGCAATAAAGGAAACAAAATCCACCCCAATAATCAACAGAAAAGAATGCATTGAATGCTATTGCTGCATGGAATTATGCTCCTCCAATGCAATCACTCCAAAAAGAAGCTTCACAGCAGAAACCGCCTCAAAAATCCTTAAATTAATCCGCAGAAGAGAAAAGATTATTAATAAAAAGCAACATAATTGTAATTAAGGAGAAAAGATTCTTTATGCTAAAACCAAAATTTTCAAGACTCAGAAACCCCAGAGCTGCAGCAGATGCTTTTGTAAGAGGGCTTAGACAATTTGGGCGTAGCAGTAAAAGAACCAAAAAATTAGAGCCACCTCAACTTTAACACGGGCTTTTTTTAATTAACACAAGAGTGTTATTTCTTTAATTTTAATTAATCTAGTGAAATGCAGGGAGGAGGATTCGAACCCCCGAAGGCACTAAGCCATCAGGTTGCTTCGAATAAAAATAAAAATTAATTTTATTCCCCTAAACCTGATCCGTTTGACCGCTTCGGTATCCCTGCAATAATAATTATTTATTATAAAAGAGTTTTTCTATCTTCCTTAAATCCCCTTCAGGGAATTCATCAAATACTGCACTGATTAACTTCTTTTTTTCCTTGTCCTCTAACACAATGCAGTGCTTTCCTATCTCCTTATTGTAAAGGCATTTAGGAGGAAAGTGATGATGATGCCATTCAATGCCTTCTTCATTGAATTCCTCTACTTTCTTGATTATCTTCTTCATTTCTTCATTCCTTATCTTTTTTTCTTTTGGTTCTTCCTCCAGAAAATCACTTCCATAAATTAACCCAGCTAATTCCTCTGCCTCTTTCTTCGGAATGAATTCAAAAAAGGAATAAAACTGTTCTTTGGTCATTTCATTCTCCAATAATATAACGAATTTATCCTTGTATTTATTGAATAGGCAGTCCTTGCTGAATAAATGGAAATGCCATTTAGTGCCTTTCTTGCGGTATGATTCAGCTTTCTGAATTAATTCTTCTGCCTTGATTTCTTTCATGATAAAAAAGAACCGTATCTCCTAATCCTTTTAAACCTATTCGATTCACTTTTTTTAGTGCATGAACACTGAGCCCAAAAAGTCAAAGGGAAAGGAATCCTGTCCTGAATGTATTGCTCAACCTAAAATTCCTTGGCATAAAAAGAAATTATTCCAGGTATTAATTATTGCGGTTATCCTGCTCGTACTCTCCTTTATTTTTTACAAGCCATTCTTTAATGCCTTTATTGATTACCTGAATTTAATCTGGTGGGCAATCCTTTTGGGATTTCTTTTAGGAGGAGTAATTGATTACCTTGTTCCTTCCACTTACATTCAGAGATATCTCGCAAAAAAAGAAAAGAAAACAATTCTCTATTCCGTTGTATTCGGTTTCTTGATGAGTGCCTGCTCGCATGGAATACTTGCAATTGCGATTGAATTATACAGGAAAGGAGCATCAATTCCAGCAGTAATTGCCTTTCTCCTGGCTTCTCCATGGGCAAACCTCCCAATAACAATCCTCCTTCTCGGCTTTTTCGGAGTAAAGGCTCTCTACATCATTATTTCAGCAATAATAATAGCAATCATTACCGGATTAATCTACCAGTTTTTTGAAAGAAGAAACTGGATTGAAAAAAGCAAGCCATTAATTGAAATGAAAAAAGAATTTTCAATCAAGAAAGACATCAAAAACAGATTCAATAAATATGAATTCAATCCAAAAAATCTTTCCACTTCATTTAAAGGAATTGCCAAAGGAAGCTGGGCTTTAACTGAAATGGTTTTATGGTGGATTCTCATTGGAATGATTCTTGCTTCTGCAGCAAGAGCCTTTGTTCCGACAGAATTATTCCATCAATTTTTAGGTCCAAGCATACTTGGATTATTCATTACATTAATTATTGCAACAATAATTGAGGTATGCAGTGAAGGCTCTTCTCCAATAGCTTTTGAAATCTTCAATCAGACAAGGGCCTTTGGAAACAGTTTTGTCTTTTTGATGGCAGGAGTAGCAACAGACTACACAGAAATAGGATTGATCTGGAGCAATATAGGGAAAAGGACAGCAATAATGCTGCCCCTAATAACAGTGCCCCAGATTCTTGTGCTGGGATTTTTATTCAATCTGCTTTTATGATTTCATTTCTTCTTTTTCTTCTTTTTTTTCGTTGTACCGCAACCACAAGGCATAACAATTTCCTCCTTAACCAGATGAGCTTAAATGATTTTCAATAGTAGTTTTTTTAAATTCTTCTGCATCCTTTCTTTTCAAGCGGTGGGGCCATGAAGAGAATACTTAATTTCTTTGTTCCAAAGGAAACCAAGTTTTTTGGATTGCTTGAAAAACAGTCCAAGAATGTCTGTTTGGGGTCAGATGAATTCAAGTCCTTTATTAATTCCTTTTCTTCTATTGATGAGGAAACAAAAAAAGAGAAAGCAGGAAAAATCAAGGAATTAGAACTCAAGGGAGACACTATCTCAAAAGAAATAACTGATTTACTGCATAAGAGTTTCATTACTCCGATTGACAGGGAGGACATTCACGAGTTAACATGGCTTTTGGATGACCAGCTGGATTTACTTAACTCTTTTTCCAGGAAGATAGTTCAATTCAAGGTAAAGGAAATACCTGAATTAATGCTGAAGCAGGCAGAGCTGGCTTACGAGGCAATCCATGAAGTGGATAAAGCAGTCATGGCTTTGAGGCACGAGAAAATTGTTTCTTCTTTCTGTGACAGAATCCATGCAATAGAGGAAGAAAACGATGCAATTCACAATAAAGCAGTAGTTGAATTATTCCAGAACTCCAAAGATGCAGTAGAAATAATTAAGTTAAAGGATTTATACCAGGATTTAGAGATATTGACTGACAGAAGCAAGGACACTGCATTGGTAATAGAGGGCATAGTGGTAAAGCATGCCTGAAATGCTTCTGGTAATCGGAGGCATTATCCTAACCCTGGCATTTGTTTTTGGCAATGGCTTTAATGATGCAGCAAACGCTGTTTCAACCATTGTCGCAACAAAGGTTTTGCCTCTAAGAACAGCAGTAATGCTTTCAGCTTTCTTCAATATGATTGCAGCATTTTTCTTCACTACAGCTGTAGCAAGGACAATTGGAAAAGGATTGATTGATCCAGGAGTAATTACTGAAGTAATAATTTTAAGCGGAATAATTTCAGCAATAATCTGGGTTTACTCTTCAACCTTTTTCGGCCTACCGATCTCTGTCTCCCATTCACTGGTTGGAGGGTTAATTGGAGCTGCACTCGTCGCAATAGGATATGAGGCATTAATTTTTTCAGGAATAATCAAGGTGCTTGCATTTATTGTTATTGCCCCAATTCTGGGTATAATTGCTGCATTCCTTTTTTCTTCACTGGTTTTTAAGTTAGTTAAAAAAGTATCCCCCTTCAGAATCAATAAATACTTCCAAAGGCTTCAATTAATTTCTGTTTCAATTTATTCTTTAGGGCATGGCTCCAATGATGCACAGAATGCAATAGGGATAATATCAATTCTTTTATTTACCGGCGGATTTTTAGGCGGTACTTTCGACATCCCTTTTTGGGTTATTATAATTTGTTATCTTACAATTGCAGCAGGAACCCTTGCAGGAGGAAAACGCGTTATCAAAACAGTGGGCACTAAAATAACCACTCTCCGTCCAATCCATGGCTTCTGCGCTGAAACTTCTGGAGCAGGAGTAATTATTGCTTCAACCCTCCTGGGAATTCCTGTAAGTACAACACATGTAATTGCTGGCTCAATAATGGGGGTAGGAATTACTAAAAGGCTTTCAGCAGTCAGATGGAGAATAGCAAGAAACATTGCATGGGCATGGATTCTAACAGTTCCAATTACGGTGGTTTTAGGAGGAATCATTTTCCTTTTATTCAGGTTTTTTGGTTTTTAAAAATTCCCCAAGCCTTCCTGCAGCAATCGCTCTGTGAGAGAATTTATTCTTTTCCTTTCTGCTTAACTCTGCCATCAACTTCTTCTTTCCTTTCGGAATAAATATTCTCTCATAGGGAAGAACATCCTTATTCAAAAATTCAGGTTTTTCTGTAATCCTTCCCTCCAGTTTTCCTTCAAATAATTTATATTCTTCCTTTTTCCAAATAAAACAAATAACTGTTTTGAATAATGCATTTCTTTTCTTTCCCTTTAATTTCTCCATTAATCCTTTGTAACCAATTTCCTCAAAAATTCTTTTGGATTTGCTTCCGGGAAAATTTTTCAGTGCAGTGAAATAAATCCCTGTATCCTCTGCAATTAAAGGCACTCCAAACTTTCTGTATGCCTGTTTCGCTTTACTTAAGGCAATTTCTTCAAGTGAAAGCAAGGGATTTTCCTCTAACTCCAATCCCTTTTGAATTAATTTTACATTGAATTCCTTTAGTATTGCCTGAATCTCCTTTACCTTGTGCTTGTTTTTTGTAACAAAAATTAGTTTCTTCATTGTAAGAAGAGAGTAATGGAAAAACTTTAAATACTGGTTTCAATCTAACTCTATACATAATGAAAAAGATTGTATTGTTTTCAGGGATTTTTATCCTGCTTTTATTCAGTGGATGTATTTTTCCAAGCAAGCCAAACCTGGAAATAACTTCTCTTGAACCAACTTCCTCCAGTACAATGGATTTATTTATTACCTCTAATCAGCAGATGCCAAAAGCAAGGATTGAATTAAGCGATAATAAAGGAAGTGTTTTCTGTGCAGAGTACTGGGATATAGATGAAGGGATAAACAGAATTGAATTAAGCTGTTCTCCAAGAAAAAACGTTACAGTTACACTGAAGAACATTCCAACCGAAGCTCCAGTCCAAAAGTCTTTTATTCTTCCGGTTATTTCAGAATTTGATTTACGAGAAGAGGCAATTGAGTTGGCTGAAACAACCATTGAAGCAGAATTAATGGAACTAATGAATGAAAGCCTGAAAAGGATTGATGACTGCACTACCCAGGAGTATATAGATTCATTAGATCAAGTATCTGTCGAAATGGGAACCACTTATTCCCCGCCTCCGCCAGAAATGCTGCCCCAGATAGATGAAGCAGTTGAAACAGCAAAGGAATGCAAGCCGGTAATGGAAAAAGAAGCAGAAAAAATAGGGGAAAACCTTTACAAGGTAAGTTATGTAATGAAAGTGACTCCTTCCTGCAGTCTCCCAAAATCCGTGTCTACCAGTGACTATAATCCTGACAGCATGATTGAAATGGAGGTAGACCTAAAATACAATACAGTTGAAGTAACAAAGGGAGGAATGAAGGAACCTGATGAACAACAAATCCAGCAATGGAAAAGAATGATGAAAGGATTAGGCAATTGTGCTGCACTGTTTTTCGTTACTTCAAGAATTAATACCCCCACAACTCCTTCTATTGAAGAAGTTCCCGGAGGCGGGGGAGAAGCACAGACTGTAAAGATTTACAGGCAAGGGGAAGAACCTATAGATGTAAATGTAGTAAGAATAGATGAAAACTTTCCCGCCTAATTACTGATTGATTCAATTATTTCTTTCTTTAATCCAGGAAACTGCTTCAGCCATTCAATTCTCTCTCTTCTAAGCTTTTCATTTCTCTCTTTCAATTCCTTTTCCTCAATTACTTTCCCTGAAGGATTATTCGGGGAATTCAACAGCAATATTTTTGTATTCTCACTCAATGCTTCCTCAATCAATTCACTCTTAATCTTTAATTCTTCATCTGTTTCAACAAATACCGGTT